>JACNGQ010000054.1 GCA_014384025.1 Planctomycetota bacterium
TGGCCCGCTGGTAACCGACATCGCGCCCGGCTACGACCATATTACATCGGCAATCGGCGGGACCGCCGCTGCTTTTTACGGCGCATCGTTTTTATGCTATGTTACACCCAGGGAGCATCTGGGTCTGCCCGATGCTGATGATGTTCGAGCAGGCGTAGTTGCGGCAAAAATCGCGGCTCACGCCGGCGATGTTGCCCGCGGCCTCAAAGGTGTCGCGGAGCGGGATAAAAGGCTGAGCATTGCGCGTACAAGTCTGGATTGGAAAACTCACTTAGCCGAATCACTCGACCCGCAAACGGCCGAAAGAATGCACAACCAGGCATGTAAAGAAATGGGTGAAGAAGAATTACCATCCGCCGATTACTGCTCAATGTGCGGCAAGGCCTGGTGCAGCGTCAGAATAAATAAAGAAATCCACGATGGTATAAAGAAAATGATCAGAAAGCAAAACTGCGAAATCAGCCTTTAGCTGAATCCGACTATTCAAAATAATACTACCACATTGTCCCAGGCTAACATTGTTTTTGCGAAAGCGGTAATGAGAAACAAATAATGAGCAAGGGTAAAATCTTAATAGTTGAAGATGATCGTGATATTGCGGAGATGGTCGAGTATAACCTGAGAGAGGAAGGATATGACACTTTATCTGCGTTCAACGGCGAAGATGGTGTGAAACTGGCTAAAAAAGAAAGTCCCGACTTGATAATTCTCGATATAATGCTGCCGATTATCGATGGCTTCGAGGTTTGCAGAATTCTCAAAAAAGAACAGATAACAGCCGATATTCCGGTAATCATCCTCAGCGCAAAATCCCAGGAAACAGACAAAATAGTGGGACTTGAATTAGGCGCCGATGATTATATCACCAAACCTTTCAGTCCCAGAGAGTTGATCGCAAGAATCCGGGCGATTATGAGAAGGGGGCGGGCGTTGAGTTTCAGCAGTTGCATAGAAAGAGGCGATATCGTTATAGACAACACTAAACACAAGGTGATGGTAGGGCAGAAGGCTATTTCACTTACCTTTACCGAATTCAGGCTTTTGGAGTTTCTTGCGCGAAGGCCCGGGGTAGTGTTTTCAAGGGATCAAATTTTGGACGGTGTTATCGGTGACGATGCCATAGTCTGTGACAGAACGGTTGATGCACACGTAAAATCATTAAGGCGCAAATTAGGTAAAGCCAAGGATTATATCGAGACCAGCCGTGGTGCCGGCTACAGGTTCAGGGAAATATAGATGATGAACAAAATCATCTGGAAATTCTTTAGTGCATTCGTATTCCTGACTCTTATTGTGGTCTTCGTTTTGTATTTTTTTGTAAGCTTGAAGCTGCAGAACAGCTTTGAAAGAAAGATTACTGAGAAACTTCAGAGCAATGCCGTATTAGTCGGTGACGTATTGACCGGAGATCTGCTTGAGGGTAACAATGAAAACATACAGAGAAAAATTGACACACTGGCCGAAAAACTGGATTTAAGAATTACAGTCGTTGATATGCAGGGTAAGGTCCTGGGTGATTCTGATAAAGCTCCGTCTGTGATGGAGAGCCATAAAGACAGGTTCGAAATTATCGAGGCTGTCGAAAAAGGTTTTGGTCAAAGTATTCGTTTCAGTGACACCTTGAATTATAACATGAAGTATGTTGCTGTGCGTGTGGAGGATTCCGGAAATACATTGGGGGTAGTACGTTTTGCCTTGCCGCTTTCCGAGGTTCAGCTTCAGATACAACTCATTTATAGAGTAGTATTACTTGGTGCGATTGTAGCTGTCGTTATTGCTTTTACCGTCGCATATTTTTTGTCGCGTAGTATAACTTTTCCCATCAGCCGGATGCAGGAAGCGGCCCAGCGGATTGCCAAAGGGGATTTCAGCAGAAAAGTAAACATTAAAAGCAAAGACGAGCTTGGCGATCTGGCTAAATCATTGAATATAATGGCTGCTGAATTGCAGCAAAAAATGGATAACCTTAAGCGGATGGACAGAGTAAGGACGGACTTTGTTGCTAATGTTTCGCACGAGCTGAAGACGCCGCTTACTTTGATTAAGGGTTATATAGAGACTCTGGAAGACAGGGCGATAGACGATAAGGAAAAAGCCCGCAAATTCATTTCGATTATAAAGGAGCATGCCAGCAGGCTTGAGAATATCATAGAAGATTTGCTGAGCCTCAGTGAACTCGAATTGTCGAAGGACTGTTTAAACAGAACAGAATTCGATATGAAGAAACTCATCGATGAGGTGGCACTGAGTTTCGGATATGCGATTGATACAAAACGGCACGAGTTTAATATAGATCAGCAGGGAGATGATTTCAGGATTAGAGCCGATAGAGACAAGATTGGGCAGGTTATTGTGAACTTGATAGACAATGCAATCAAGTACACAAACGAAGCCGGCCAAATTAATATTTTACTTCATGAACAACAGAATGAGATTACCATAACTATCCGGGACAATGGAATCGGGATCCCAAAAGAAGACGTTGACAGGGTTTTTGAACGGTTCTACCGTGTTGATAAGGCCCGTTCGCGCGAGCTTGGGGGGACTGGATTAGGTCTGGGGATAGCAAAACATATAGTCCTGGCCCATAATGGTGAAATTAGTATTGAAAGCAGAATCAACAAGGGCACAAAGGTCCTTATACGACTTCCAAAAGGTTTGAAATCTTAACTTTTTTTATTTTCATCAATTTTTCACATATCCTTCATATTCCCTTCACATTGAAAGCGTATATTTCCCTGAGAATATGAATATAGGGATACATTATGAAGAATAATATAGTTAAGACGTTCTTGAAAATATTGTCTGTGGGCATATTGCTATACCTGTTCCTTGTGAGTATCAGTCTGATGGGTGCCGCATTCAAGGGATTCGGCAAGGGCTTTGCAGAAAATTTAATCAGGACGACTTCAAATCCTTTTATCGGATTGTTTATTGGAATATTGGCGACGAGCATAGTCCAAAGCTCGTCAACAACGACATCGGTTGTTGTAGGCATAGTAGGTGCAGGCGGGATTACCGTAGGTAATGCGATACCGATAATTATGGGGGCCAATATAGGGACTACGGTGACAAACACGCTCGTGTCTTTGGGGCACGTCAACCGGCGGGATGAGTTCAGGCGGGCAATTAGCGCTGCGACCGTACATGACTTCTTTAACTTAATATGTGTGGCTATTATGTTTCCGCTGGAGCTGGCGACGGGTTTCCTCGAGAAACTCGCGACTTTGATGAGCGTCTGGTTCGTAGGCGCTGGAGGATTCAAATTTGTCAGTCCGGTTAAGCTGGTCACCAAGCCTGCGGTGCACTTCATTGAGAAAATGCTGGCTCTATTGAGCGACTCGGCACTTGTAAGCTATATATGCATGCTGATTTTGTCGATGCTTTTGTTGTTTTTTGCTCTTTACTTTATCGTCAAGGTTATGAAGTCGCTGGTAATAAACAGGGCGGAGATAGTTTTGGATAACGTAATAAGTAAAAGCAGCTTGTTAGGGCTTTTCGCGGGATTGTTTTTTACCATTATTGTACAGAGCAGCTCGATTACAACATCGTTGCTGATACCTCTGGTTGCAGCGGGAATTCTTACGGTCGAGGCGGCATTTCCAATTACTATCGGAGCTAATATTGGAACCACAACTACGGCTATTCTGGCATCGTTTGCCACAGGAAACATTTCAGCTATTATAATCGCATTTGCCCATTTTCTTTTTAATCTGACGGGTACTTTATTTATTTACCCGATAAAGTTCTTTAGAATTATACCTATAAACCTTGCAAAGGCTTTCGGAGATTTGGCCGCCGAAAAGAGAAGGTACGCTTTTTTTTACGTATTAGGCGTGTTCTTCGTTATACCGGCACTGCTAATCCTTATCTCTAAACTTATTTAAATTAGGAGAAATACAAATGTTCAGAAATCTATTAAGTTTCTGGAAGGGCAAAGACTTTTTGGCTCAAGTCTTTGAAGAGTTCAAGAGTATGCTGGACGACACCGAAATAATGTTCAGAGCAGCTTGTGGACGGCTTTTGGACAATGTTGAAGAGCCCGGCCTGAAACAGAAAATTTACGATATAGACAAGAAGGTGAACAACCTGCAAAAAGATATTCGTAAGAGGATTGTGGAGCACCTTACATTGCAGCCGACGGTTGATGTTGCGGCCTGTTTGGTATTAATGAGCGTAGTAAAGGATGCCGAGAGATTGGGTGATTATTGTAAAAATCTTTATGAGGTGACGGAGCTTTTGGCAAAACCTATTAATCGTGAATTATTTACTCGTTACTTTGACGGTATCGAAAAGGATATCCTGGCAATGTTTGAGCTGACTAAAGAGGCTTTCATCGAGGCCGATGAAGAGAAGGCCAGACTGACCTGGGATTATAAAACACGGTTGACGAAAGACTGCAACAGAATCGTTGCGGAATTAGCTCAATGCGATCTTTCAGTCAATGAGGCTGTTTGCCTGGTGCTGGTTGCTCGATATTTTAAGCGGCTCGTGGCTCATTTGGTAAATATTTCCACATCCGTAATTTTACCGCTGAGTGACCTTGACTACTTTGATGAAAAGAGGCGGATAGAGTAAATGTTTCAAAATTAGGATTAGGATTTGGCTTGTAAATGTAAAACCTGTTTTCCGTGTGTCAAAAAGCGGGCCAGATGAGATTATGTCTTCATTGAATCCAATTCAATAAGCGCTATCGGAAAAAAGATGAATATCGGCAGCCACGCATAAAATCCAATTTGATAAAAGTTGCTGATATTAGCCTCCGGAGCAAGCATTTTACAGATAAAGGTTACGATAAAACACCCACCAACCATAGCAAAGCTAATCGTAACCGCCGACTTCATCGCCTTCGGGTCACGACAAACCAAAATCGGCAGGCATACCATAAGCATTACCAGGTTGATAATCGGTTCGGTTACACGAAAGTGTTTCTGGCTGTAAAGCTCACGCGCATCCTTGATTTTTCCCTGTTCGGCCTGTTTTACAAGGGCGGATAACTGTTTCCAGCTCAGCAATGTTTTGTGTTCGGATTTGAGCATGATAGGAATAACATTGGGAGTAATGTCGCTGGCATAAAAAGCTATCGGCTGAACACCTTTTAGGGAGCCTATTTCGAAAAATCGCCCGTTAATTAAATCCCACCCTTTGGCTTTACTATTGTAAACCGCTTTTTCGGCATCTATCCGGCCGGTTGCTTCCCATATGTACGAATCAGCTTCCTTACGTCTTGTGACGATGGTGGGTGTGAATAGTGTTGACGTTCCCACATCAAATCTTCCAGAGCAGATTAATGAGCCGTTCCCATCGTTGATAAACTTGATAGTATAGATTTCCTGACCGGGAATATCATCGTGGCTGCGTACGAGCTGATCTGCAAGTGATGGTATTACAAATTCCTGGTCAATTACCAGCACGCCGGTCAGCAGCAATGCGAGAATAACTATCGGCGCAATAACCCGCTTCAAGCTAACGCCGGATGCCATCACGGCTACCAGCTCATTGGAATGTACCATCTTGCTGAATGAAAAGGAGGCTGCGACAACGGTTATCATTCCGGCGAATTCACGAAAGTAAAGTGTGCAGTTCACGGCGTAAAATACCACTATGTATTTCATGACGGCCATAGTGCTAAGGTTGGAGTGCTCGGTAAATTCATCGAGATTTACGAACAAATCAATAATCATTCGCAAACCTATCAGAACGCAAAAGGCAATTGCATAGCCAATCAGAAAATTCTTTGCAACATATCTGTCCAGTATCTTCATTTTTTATATTCTATGAAAATCGAATATTGAGCAATCTTTAGTTTTTCAATAGCCAGCCGTATATCACAACAGCCAACAAAGACAAAAATGCCAATCCACCCCACATCAAGGTTATTCCTGAAAGATTTTGTGAGCCGAGGTTTGTGGTAATATGCTTGCCGCTCATTATGCAGACTATCAGTACTGCGGCGGGTAAACAACTTGCGCCAAAAGCGCTGAGCAGATGTCCGCCTTTCTTTATTATGCCCAGGCCGATACCAATCATTATCATTGATACACAGCCTATTCCGAACACCAGTCGTGAATGTGTTTCGGCCTTTATCTGCACAAAGGTCTTTTGGATTGTTCTTCGAAGTTCGTTTTGCAATTTTGACAGTTCCAGGCTTTGTTTCATTCCTGAGAATGGAGTAGCAAGCATTTCGGCTTGTAATGATAATGATTCGCCGTTTTCAGTTCTGAATTTATTTGCTATGGCCTCTACGGCCTGGGGCAGTATCAAACCGCGTATGATATCACGCCCCCTTATTGTCCCTGAGCCTTCTTCTCTTGCGTTATAGATGTCCATCGTCAAAGTCGGTGCCAGCTTATCTCCCTCGATATGCAGCGAAGCCCTTTCGCATCTTAAAGTGCGCAAAGCTCGTTTACTGTCCGTATCATATTCAATGATCTTAACATTGCCGGACAACTCAACTTCTTCTTCGTCTTTTGCATTGCATTGACCGGCGGTAAATCTGACAGATTTTGTGCTGCAGAGCAGTTCATAGAAGTTGTTGGTATTATTGGCTATTCTGGTATTAATGTCCCTTGCTAACAGCTCTGTAGTCAGTTGTGCAAAAGTATCGCGTGCCAATTTACCAATCGGATTAAACTGCATCAGGTCTGCCTGGATTCTTTTCATTTCATCGATTTTTTTGAACTTAATATCATCACCCAACAGCGAGCCAAACTCCTTTGTTATTGTCAGCGACTTGGCCCCTCCCTCGTCCACGTCGCCCATCTGGTGAGCCATGAATGCGCTTATTTGCACTTCATTGAATATGTCACGCGACCTGAAATTGACTTTTGCACCTTGAGAGGTGATAATCGTTCCAATCCCGTAATCTTTTAATTCGACGCAAACCACACCTAAAAGTGTATCGTGCTGCAGGTCGGCCTGGTCGGCGTAAATCAGGTACCCGCTGTCCGGCAGTGTGTAAAATCTGTTCCGCTGGATATTGCGGAAAAGTATTTGTTTCGCATTGTTCTTGAGGGAATTTTCAGCTAAGTGCACGAAGGCCGGCATTACATGAAAGCTTAAAAGCAGATTTGCAACCGCTACCATAACCGCTAAAGCCAGACCCGGATAAACCATCGTCTGCAGGCTTATACCGCTTGCTCTGCAGGCGTCAAGCTCATTATCGCCGGCAAATCGTCCATAAACCAGGGCACCGGCGAATAACGCCGCCATCGGAAGAACAAACGTCAGAGTTATCGGCAGGAAATAACCTATCAGGTGGATTACCTGTCGAGGTCCTACGCCATATTCCTGGACCGGCCTAAGGATAATACCTAAGCTCAGGATTAATGTCAGCGCAACTGCCGATAACACAAAAACTCTGAAAAGCTCTCTAAATAAGTATCTGTGTAATGTAAAGACCATTTTTAAGTATTTACTCGTGCCTTCTCTCTTCGGCTGTTAGTTATTATTTGCTAAATACTATTAACCAAACAGAGTTTTGCAACAAAAATCTCTATAAGTTGTTTATGCAGTAATTATTGAATGAAATATATATCTCAAGGGAGACTTCACAATGGCAGGAATTTTTGTCGGGAATCGGCGCAGGTTTTTCAATTTTTGCTTTAATTAATAAATGGACAGTCTTCAGATAGATTTTAAGTTTTCAGTTTCGGAGCTGAAAACGTCAAACTCCGGGCCGAATTGTTTCAGGTATAGCAGGGAATAGCTCCGTGTGAAAACATGTATCGGCAACAGTATGACAGTGCCGATGTAGGGTATTAGCAACAGAAAGCTTACACAGCAGAGGCAGCATCCTATACAAAAGCCCATAGTTTTAATTGCGCCTATCGCTATTCCTATGACTATTTGAAAAAGAATATAAAGTAGAAAGTGGCCTTTGTTTACTGAGAGGATTGTAAGGAACTCCCGCCAGCCGGCGGTGCAGCTTGTTGTACGTAAAAACATAATTGGGACAACAAAGTCCATTGTGAATTTACTGATTAAGCCGAAAATGATTGCTCCAACAAGAATAATAAGACCGATTATTATTAATCCAAACACACCGATTGCAATTGCCCCGTCGCCGGCTATCATCATTACAATACAACCAACGGCTAAAAGAATAGGCAATCCGACAGCAACAAAACCTATTAAGCCTAATACTATTCTGAATAAAAATAAGCTGTTGGCGTGTTGCCGGAATTTTGTCCAGGGAGTTGAGACCTCTGCTTTGTTTTGAGCGACACAGTGGAGGAACATAAAACGGCCTCGGCTGCTTAACCACGTTAAAAACAGCCAGACAACTATGCCGAAAACCACAACCACAACTGCTACAGGAATAATCCAGTGCAGATTCTCCAAAACAAAATGTTTTGCCTGACCTAAGCCTTCATGGACATCGTAAGATCCTCGTCCTCCTCTTCCACCGCCGCCGCCCCCACCACCACCGCTGCAAAGGTTTGCCAGCCAGGCGCAGAAGCCGATGATGAACCATTTGCCTAAGTCGAAAGGCCTGAAAAGGATTGTCTTTACCTTCTCGAAAGCCTGACCGATAGGGTCGATTACGCTAACGTGTATTTCATCTGCGTTCATATAACAAGTTCTCCTGGACAAATATATCGGTTTATTAAGAGCACTGCTATAAATAATACGCTTGTAGAGAGTCTAATCTTCATTTTTTATCGTTTTTTTCAGGTGATATATCGTTATTTACCGGAATATAAGACTTACGCTCCCGGTTTTTCCTGCTGTTGTTTCAGTAATCGCAGTTCTTTTTGAATCGGCCAGTCGCCGAAGGCCAGTACAAAGGGCATGATTATATTTGCTATTGGTACGAGCATCAGCAGTCCGAGCGCCCAGCAGTAGCCGGCCTTGGAAAATATCTTGCAGAAGATCAATATTTTTATGATGAGCACTATCAGGCCCATTAGAATTCCGAATGCGATGAGTATTGCAGTAAACATGGGCGGAAAATGCTCGAAATGAGGACCAAGTTCCATCATTTTTTCTCCTTTCAATTGACTTTAGGAAATTACCTTTACAGCGAACATTGATGATATTGTTATAATTTGTTTAGTCTGGCAATCGCTCGAGCTATCTGTGCACGGTGGGCTTCAATGGGGGCCGGGTCTTTTGTGAAGTTGGTCATGTCCTTCGTAATGCTTTCGGGCACCTCAAGCAGAGCCGTGTATTTTTTAAGCTGTTGAGCTGTGAGTATGTCCTTTTTAGTTTCGAGCAGTCTTCTCAGAATGGCCATGTACTCATAGTCCTCGATGCCGTCACGCAGCATTTCCCAGCGGATGCTATCAACCGGACCGTCGAGAACCGGCTCGGCGGGATGCGCATCGGCGGCGGCTTCGGGTGGATAGATGAATCGACCGTCACCGTTGCCCCAGGGTTTTTTGACGCCTTTTGGCGTACCGTAACCGACGCGCCAGCCCATTGGATCTTCGTAAGGATTCTGGGGATTCTCCGGATCAGGGTAGGCGGTGGAACTGGTCCAGTAGTTGGTCTGCCATACTAAAATTCCGTCAATTTTGCGTTTCCAACTCTGCCAGAGCCAGACCCGCAGCTCAGTGCCGGGGTGGTCGATGAATAATGTACAATAGGGTGCCTTGGGTCCTGTGCAGACATACCACCAGAATTTTTCACCATATTTGCGGCGTTGTTCGGCCGGTTCGTCTTTATGGTTGTTTGAAACAGCGCACCATATATCCGGTCCGCCTATTAATTCCGGTTCGACCTGCTCGGTCAGCATACGAGTGATGTCCGGCGCTGCCTGCTTAAGCTTGGAAAATCCGTTCATTACGAACTCATAGTCTTTTGGTGCGGGTTCATCGAACCAGTAAACAAAGGCCTCGTCAAGCCATCCTTTTTCGCGCAGGTGCTCCTGGATTTCCCGGCAGTAGGTGTTAAAGGCTGCTTTGTAATGAGGCGTATCCTCGCTGAATCCGAGCAGCTCCGGGTCACGCCGTTCATGGAAAGTTCCGCCGCCGAGACCCGGAATACTGAGCCGAAACGAGTTAAAGTGGTAGTAATCAATTCCTCGTTCCATCGCTTTGTCCCAGGCTGTCCAGTCAAACTTCGGCTTAAGCTCTTCGGGTTTAATTGACTCGGTAACTTCAGGCCAGGTAACTTCAAGCCCGTCAAGCGGTGCAGGATTGTAGGGTGATATATGATGGGAGCCGAAGCTGGCCCAGTACTTATCTATGACCTGCCGTTTTTGTTGAAGCTCGGAAAGTTTCTGATAGCGGAATACGTTGGATGGGGTAAAGCCGAAAGCTGTCGTGCAGGTCATCTGGTCAGGAAGAACGAAATCATAAACCTTCACGCGTAGTTTGACATCGGAGTTGTAATTTTCTGCGGAAAGGTGAATACTGCCGGTATAGATTCCGGCCGGTACCTGGCTCGGCACTTTGACACGGAGCCAGAACGGCTGATTTTTATCTGCCTCCAGTTTAATGGCGCCTTTAAGCTGCGGCAGGGGGTCAGGCCAAAGGCCTGGCACTGAGCTTTTGTCGGTGGGGACTGTAACATTGACATATCGCACTTTGAGCACTTCAATGTTTTCAGCAGGGATAGTTACTCCGTCGGGGCCGGTTAGAGCCGCGGTGTGCACTGTGAAATTTTGTAAGGAAACAGTTGGCCTGACTACTAATTGCGCTGCCTCTGCTTCGTTACGGGCCGCACGTATTACTATTACCCGGCCTTTTGTTTCGGGCAGTGGTTTATCCGGGCTTACTTTCCATCCGGATGAGGCCCACCATAAACCGACCTGCTCGGTGGAAGAGGCAAGCTGCACACCATACGTTGAGTTGAAATAATCGCTTGTTTGAGCTAATACACTCCGGCTGCTTAGCAATAGTGTCAGGAAAAGAATTGTTCTTAACATAGGACATCACCTCCAAAGCAATTCTCAGCTTAAATTTGTCTGCCAATTTCTGTGGGCCATCAGAAGGATTCTCAACTATAAAACCTGGTCAGTCAAGAGATTCTTTTTCTCAGGCTCCCATAATTCTTTAATGGTCGAAGGATGATTGACCCTCAATTACAAAAGCTTTATAATGTATATATATTAATATGAACCAAATTTTTTTGAAATGCAGACTTAGGCATGTTTTTGAAATGAAAAAGAATTTTGAGCAAATCGCCAAAGAAGATGGCCGATTCAACCCATCAGCTATCAAGTTTGTCTATGAGGGGCTCAGCTTTACCGTAAAAAAGATTACTGTCGAGCCCAGACATATCAGCGGCCAAACACTCTGTGAAGGATTGCAAAAGCTGGCTATTGAAAAGTGGGGGAGATTGGCAATGGTGGTAATGAGCAACTGGGGTATTAAAACAACCCGTGATTTCGGTGAAATCGTTTATCTGATGATAAGACACAAGTGGATGAGTGCCGCTGAAACCGATACGATAGATGATTTCGATGATGTATATGAATTCCAGACTGTTTTCAAAGACCAGTTCGTTTTTTAGATTAAATTTCCAGCCGGTACCATCTCGACGTTTTTGTTAAATTCCTCAATATCCTTCAACCACAAATCAACAAGATGCAGCTCCTCCTGAGAAATAATCTGTGCTTCTACTAATCGTTCATAACAGATTCGCATGTTCGAACCAATTTGATTTGGGTCATCTGACAACCTGATATCGCTGAGCAGTTCCATTATCCTTGCGTTATTTAGATAACCGATATTTTTGCCGGCGTAGTGGTCCAACGGGCATTCTTTTGCAAAGTTGCTGTCAAATGCCTTCTGCTCTTCTATGGACAGCAGCCTGACGTTCTGGCAGTCCCAGTCGGGAGGTGTTTTCCTGTCTGCAACAGCAAGAATGGTCCAGTCTGTTTTCGTCTTTGCTATCGTTTTAACGCCTTCGGTAGGGTAGTTTATAGTTGTAATGCTGATGTATTTTCCTGTTGACATTATTTTATCCTGCAATTCCGGGGTTCACCTCAGGCCGAATCAATCCATCGATGCCACATTTTTCGATAGGCTGTCTCCATCCGGCGGGCAAGCCCCTTTGCATCAAAGAGCGTGCTGGCAGCCATCCGTTCTCGCATCGAGGCGCGAATTTTTTCGAGAGCTTCCAGATTCCCGGCAAGCGCTGTGGCCTTGGCAACATACTCTTCAGGTGTCGAAGTGGCGAATAATTCAAGACCCAGGTAACTCAGTATGATCAGCCCGGCTCGGGAAACAAAACATTTACCGACAAGTGAGATTACCGGAACGCCCATCCAAAGGCCCTCTGTTGTGGTTATACCGCCATTATACGGATAGGTATCCAGCGCAATATCCACCTCCCCGTACAGTTTTAAGTGCTCATCGGGTAATTTCCATCCATATATAGCTACTCTGTCCTGACTAATTCCAAGTTGTTCGAATTGCTGGAAGTAATATTCTCTCATTTGATGGTCAGCGCCTCCTCCAAATTTCAATAGAAAACGTGACTTGCTATTGGCCTTTAGAACTTCTGCCCAAAGCGCTATGGTGAACGGGTTGACCTTGCAGTTATTGTTAAATGAGCCGAAGGTAATATAACCTTTCCGAAGAGCCGGGCTGGACACTACAGGGGATGCAGAATCATGAGGCCTGTAGCAAAAGAATCCATCCGGCAAAAAGACCAATTCTTCTGTGTAGAATTTCTGTGACCCCGTCGGATCGGTCAGAGTATCGGCGAGGCGGTAATCGATGGCCTGCATTCCGGTTGTATTGGCTCCTAAGTAGTCAACCTGAATGGGGGCGGGCTTGTACGCCATAACAAGAAGGCGATTATCGCTCACATGGCCCCCAAGTTCCACCAGAATATCAATCTGGTCCTCTTCAATCAGACCGACGACAGATTCGTCGTCCATTCCATAGATGTTTCGGTAGTGGTCGAACTTTTGTTTAAGCCGTTCGGTAACACCACCCGGCATTCTTACATTACCATATCCAAAAACTTCAACAACTTCACGGTTGTGCCCGTCCAAAAGCGGTTCAAAGGTATAGGCTAACGAATGCATGCAAAAATCCGGTGAGATGTAGCCTATCCGAAGCCGGCGGTCAGGGTCCGGGACATTGCTGTGAGATACTTTGGCAAGAGAAGCAGGAGCATGAATCCGCCCCCATCGCTCGTGCTCGGCAAAAAGCATCTGAGGATCCAGGTTCGGCAGATAATGCAGGTTAAACAGGAAGTTAGAGTGCATCGCCGCATTGGCCGGTTCGATTTCCACGGCCTTTTGAAATAGATTAATACCCTCCCGGGTGTTACCTGTTCCAATCAGCATTCTGGCAAGATTGGCCAAGAGTTCTGCGTTATTCGGGTCCGCTTCGACAGCTTTTGTTTGATATTGTATCGCTTCCGACAGATGTCCCATGCACCGGCAGATATATGCAAGTTCGTTGTACACTAAAGGATGTGGTTCCTGCTGCAATATCTTTTCAAACAAATTTTTGGCCTTGTATATCTGTCTGGTTTGTTTGAACAGCATCCCCATCGCTAACATAATGTCTGTTCGAAGCGGGTCCTGGGCGATGATTTCAAGTACGGCCTGTTCGACCTTGTCGTTTAGAAGCTTAGTTGCCTCTTCGATCCTTCCACTCGCTGCGGCTTGGTTGGCTTCGATTAGTGATTGAGGCAGCGCGCCTGTCGGACTGGGCAGATGCAGATTGCCATCTTTCAAGATTAATGTTTTCAATCTGCCTTGTTTTGCTTCTGTTTGCATATTATATGCTATCGGCAAAATAGGTGGTTTCCGGTAAGATTTTGTGGTGTAGTAAGGGCAGTTTGCGAACGGCCCCTACTTGCTGCACATTGGTAGGTTCTATTCTAATTCGAGCATAAACGCCTGGTCGCACCTGCTTGACAGATGCTCCGGCTCATACTCTACAAATCCGTAGCTTTTATACAAACTAATCGCTTCTTTTAATACCGAAGCGGTTTCCAGAGTCATTCTCTTAAATCCGATTTGCCCTGCTTTTGACAAGGCATCTTCCAGCAGCAATTTACCTAATCCTTTACCTCTGTATGAGCCGTGCAAATACATCTTGCGAAGCTCGCAAGTTGTCTTATCAACAGGATATAGCCCGTAAGCTCCGATTATTGTGCCGCCCGCTTCTTCAAGCACATAAAACGCCCCGCCCCGTTCAAAATACGATTGCTCGATATCTTTGAGGTCAACGTCCGTGGCCCCCGGGTCCGGCTTAAGACCATACTCCCTCAGAACGCCATAGACCAACTCCGTCACTTTCCCGCAGTCCGAATTATTTGCCAACCTCAATCTCGGCCATGAGTTTTCTTCCATACGTTTCCTCTTTGTTGCCTGAGACTCATCTGCCCCCATAAATCACTGCTAATTATATCCTGCCAGCAGCGAAAATCGAAACGGGATTTTAAAAGAAAAAAACCCCCGAAAATCGGGGGTTTTTGTTCTCACCAGTCTTCAATTTTGTAAGCCCAAATTTTATATCGAGATTTAGGGAACAATTATCGAACCGGTTATATCTCCGTCGATCCAGTACCAGCCCTGTTTAAATACCTCATCCACTGTGAAGGTAAAGGTCCCCCCACTAGCATTTTTCACCTTGTCAGAACTAATTGAGACGATTCCATTCGCATTAGTTATATTAGAATCGATATCGTCAGTTAGGCCACTCCATTGTCCAGAGACTAATGCATCTGCAACAGGATCACCGTCAGCATCTACGATGGTTACTGTGGCTATGGCATTAACATTTTTACCTGCTCTCTTTAGAGACATCGCAATGTCAGCCACATGCATGACCCCGCTCGGCGGCGTAGAAGTCCCCACAGTGATACTGATGGAGGCGCTTCCGGTTGCCCCGCCGAAGTCGGTCACCGTAGCGATGATGGTGTGGTTGCCGTCGCTGAGGGTGGTGGTGGAGAAGCTGCCTCCTGTACCTATCTTGCCGTCTTTGTCAGAGGTCCAGATCAAAGTCTCGGTGAGGTCCCCATCCTCGGGGTCGCTAGCCGTTCCCAAAAAGGAGATAGTAGCCCCAGAGTCAAAGGTAGAACCATCCGCAGGGCTTGTAATGGACACTGTGGGAGTATTATTCGGCGGCGGTTCAGATACGCCCGCTGCCTCAGCTGCATTGACCAAGCCCCAGCCGTACTTTAAGGGGTCTCCCAAATAGTCAGCGGTGTCCTGTAATCGTGTCCGGACACTCACATATGTTATATCAGAGGCGATGACAAGGGCGGCTACACCAGCCACATGAGGCGAGGCCATTGACGTACCTTGCTTTTCACCATATCCGCCGCCTAATAGGGTAGAGTTAATAGCCACTCCCGGCGCCGAGAGTTCCACGTCGGGTCCCGTGCTGGACCAATTTGCTCTGGAGTCGCTCGTGTCGGTTGCGGCCACTGCGATGCACGAAGCATACCTGGCGGGGTAAATAACGTTGTCACCCCTGGCCGGTGGGTTGCCGTTGTTCCCAGCGGCGCATACATGAACCGCGGGGCAGTTGTTGAAAGCCGCTTCGACAGTGGTGCCCGGGTCTCCGGAACTGCCGTAGCTGTTGTTTGTTACCTGTATGCCGTTAACCGTAGCCCACTGGAGAGCGGCAATCACATCGCTGTAGTCGCCACCGCCGCTGGCTCCCAAGACCTTCAGGGCATAGAGATTTGCCCCCGGTGCTACGCCCACAACGCCTTCCCCGTTGTCCTCAGCAGCGACAGTGCCGGCTACGTGGGTGCCGTGACCGGCATCATCCATCGGGTCATCGTCATCGTTGACAAAGTCATAGCCGTCTATTATTCCGTCATCGTTTTCATCGGTACAATTATCGTCCAAATCCGGATGAGTGTAGTCAATACCAGTATCAATGATGGCCACTTTCACCCCTGCGCCTGTATTGCCGCTCTCATGAACCGTGCCGACACCTATGTGCTTAACCCCCCAGGTATTATCCAGTTCTGCATCAACTGCATAGACCTTGATAACTGGTTCAATGTATGTTACATTAGGATTCCGCCGGAGCCCTTCAATCGCCGGTTCGGGAATTGAAGCAGCAATGGCTGGAACCAGGTGGTAGCTGTATTTTATAGCTCCGCCATGGCTGCGTACCAAAGCCTGCTCACTTGGCCCGGGAGTTTGCCTGAACCCAATAAACACAGGAACCCTTTCAGGTCCACCAGCATTGTCATTTGCAGGGATTGCCAACACTGAGGATACAAAGGGAATTACAAATATGCCAACAAGGATACTTATCAGAATTTTAGTTTTCATAATATTTCTCCTTTTCAATTTAATTCAATTTGATTACGGAATACAATATCACAAATTCGAAGTTCAAGCCTGATTATATTATCGGAATTCTGGTCTAAATCATATTATCAAATAGTAAATAATATCCCCTATTTTAATTCACATGAATTATCGTGCCGTAATCCAAAGATATAATTTAACAAGCCGCCGTGTTTTTTTCACGCTATATCCTCCCCAACGAACAGATAAAGTTTCCCCCATTTATTCTGAAATATATATTATACCAGATTAAGCACAAAAGGTCAACGGATTTATCCCGAATATTTCAGAATATTTTCGAGTGCATATTTGGCTAACTATATTAACATCAAGGCTTTATGGAGACAATAAGGCCGGAGGTTAAAAGCAGTAAAAAATTGGAATCAGCTTTAGTGCCCAGAGAAAATCCTTGCGTTCAAGGCTCTTTTCCTATATGGTATAACTAAGAGGATTGAAGCGAATCCTGAATTCTTTATTTTTCTTGTGTTCGAAAGAAAGCAAATCCTGTTATGAGATTGACCTTCCGATGAAGAGGATTATTTCTGTATCACGTAGAACGGATATACCGGCCTTTTACGGCGATTGGTTTATGCGCCGGCTAAAAGAAGGTTTCGCCGGCGTGGTCAGTCCGTTCGGCGGCAAAAAGTATATCGTATCGCTCAGGCCGCAGGACGTTATTTGCTTTGTGTTCTGGTCCAAGAATTTCAGTCCCTTTATTGACAATCTCAGAATTATCGCCGAGTCAGGCTACAAATTCTATTTTAACTACACAATTACCGCTCTGCCCGCTCTGTTCGAAAATGACGTGGAAAAACAGGC
This sequence comes from Planctomycetota bacterium, assembly GCA_014384025.1. Classification (GTDB taxonomy): domain Bacteria; phylum Planctomycetota; class Phycisphaerae; order Sedimentisphaerales; family Anaerobacaceae; genus NIOZ-UU13. Next base: position 17,048 of record JACNGQ010000054.1, read on the forward strand.
AGCGATTGAAGCCCTTAAACAGCTCAGCGGAATATATTCTCCGGCCTATATAAACTGGCGATTCGACCCGATTATTCTCTCTGAGACTTACGACTGCGATTTTTATATCAGGGCCTTTGAAGAACTCGCATCTGAACTGGCCGGATATATAGAACGTTGTTATTTCAGCTTTGTTACGCAATACAGTAAGGTAAAACGTAACTTCCGGGAGCTTGAAAGGACACAGAAGCTGAAAATTTCGGATTGCAGTGAAGATTGTAAGGTCCAGTTAGCGAATGACCTGGCAGTTATCGCCGCCCGTTACAAAATCAGTATGTTCTCCTGCTGCGGTGATTATTTAGTCAACGGCAGCATCAACAAAGCCCATTGTATCGATGGCGGTATTATTAAGAGCTTGTTCTTCCCGGATGGCTTTCAGTACAATGACAAACCAACAAGGAAAGAATGCGGCTGTACGGCAAGTACGGACATCGGGACTTATGATACATGCCCGCACGGCTGTGTCTATTGTTATGCCAATATGAATAAGCAGCAAGCCCGCACATCTTTTAACAATCACGATAAAGAAAGTGCCTTTTTAGGCTATGGCAAATCCGTCTCGGACAGGTGGCTTGATGAAATAAAAATTTCGAGGTCTAAGAACAATATCTTATTTTAAAGATTTTGCCCTTAGATTTTCTCAAAAATATTTGTGTTATTTTAGCGGGCTGAAAGCTTTAATACGAATTGTTCCATAGCGATGTGTGGTTTTGTTTGGCCGGTCTTGATGGCGTAATCGGTCTCGGCCAATTGTTGAAGGTGTCCGCCAATCTGTTTTAAGGTTATCTGTCGAAGCTGTGCAAAGAATTTATCTTGCTGACTCCATATATTGCATCTCCTTGCAACTTCGCCGGTCCGGGCACCCTTTTCGAGCATCGCTTTAGCGTTGAACATCTTGCGGAAATGGTAGGCGAAAGCCCCGACTACGGAATACCCGGCCGATTTGTCTTGTGCGAACATGCCCCTTAGCCGTTCGAGGGCCGCGGCGATATTTCCCGCGACAACGGCGTCAATCACCGTAAAGGCGTCGAATAAGCGATTATGACCGATGAGCGATTCGATATGTTTGGCCGTTATGACCTTTTCGGCATCTGCGAACAAGGCCAGTTTGTCGATTTCGCTGTACAGCCGCGGCAGCTCGTCTCCGGTAAGCTCGATTAAAAGTGCCGCGGCGTCCAGAGCCAGTTTTTTGTCGTATGCCTCGGATGCATATTTTATCAGCCGCGGCGGAAGTTCGCTGCGTTTTGGCGGAGTGACCTTAATCAGTTTGCCGGCTTTAGCGAGCTTCTTAGCTAAAATGGTTCGGGCATCCCATGTCCGTACGGTAAAGATAAGTCTTCCGGTTGAGCAGGGATTATCGAAATACTTCTCGAGCGGCGGACGGTTTGCGGATATGAATTTGTCTGCATCCTTAATAAGAACAACTCGCTTGTCCGTCAGAAATGGGCTCGTCCTTAGCTCATCGAGGACCTCTGAGGCCTGGACAGAAGCGGCCTCGGCGTCAAAAAGCCCGGTTGCTCTTTGTGACGGCTCAAGGAGCTTATCCAGAAGCTTCCGGCAATGAGCATTGACGAGTGATTCTTCTTTACCGGCAATTACATAAATCAGCTCTTCCATCTCAAAATCGAATCCTGATTCCTAATATCAAAATCCGAAACAATATCTAATGGCCAAAATTCCAATGACGAAAACAATAGGTTTTGAAAATTTGAACATTTGAATTTTTAATTTGTTTCGGATTTAGGATTTCGTGCTTCGTGTTTTTCAACTTTTGAGTCTTTTTTTACTGTCCTTATCTTTGGCTTCAGGCGTCGGTGTATCTTCCGGGGTTGCCTGCGGTCCCTTATCATCGCCGGCGTCTTCTTTCCCATTATCCTCATCTTCGGCAATTATCTTTTCGGCTGCAACGAGCTTGTCACCGGGTTTGAGCTTGATTAGACGCACGCCCTGAGTATTTCTGCCGATCGAACGTATTTCGTCGAGTCCGGTGCGGATAATCATTCCTGTGGCCGTTATCATCATTAAGTCGTCCTTGTTATGGACGGCCTTGAGTGCAACCACTTTACCGTTTCTCTCGGAGGCCTTTATATTTTTCAGGCCGACTCCACCCCGGCTTTGCGACCGGTAATTCTCAAGACCCGTTCGCTTGCCGTATCCGTTTTCGCAAAGTGTGAACAATGCGGCTTTTTCTTCGACAATCACCATCCCGACCACGGCATCTTTGTCTCGCAGCTTAATACCTCGGACCCCTCGTGATGCCCGCCCCATTGAACGGACCTGACTTTCGTCGAATCGTATCGTCATGCCGTCACTCGTTCCCAGTATAATATGGTCATCTCCGGTGGTTAATGCGACGCCGATTAAATCATCCGTTGGGTCGAGATTTATTGCAATCACACCGGTCTGCCTCGGATTGCCATAAGCGGATAGTTTCGTCTTTTTTACAACGCCGTTACTTGTTGCCATAACGAGCTGCCGCGGTTTTGAGCCTTCCTGCTCGTCATCGTCAAAACTGCTGACGTTAATTATCGAGGCGACCGTTTGGGTTCCCAGATTCAGAAGGTTGACTATATTTCTGCCCTTACTCTGCCTGGACAGACTCGGGACATCATAGACTTTAAGCCAATAGCACTTGCCGCGGTTTGTGAAGATAAGCAGATAATCATGCGTCGAAGCGACGAACAGATGCTCTATAAAATCGCCTTCTTTTGTAACCGAGCCGATAATTCCTCTGCCGCCTCTGCCCTGCTTGCGGTACGTATCAATCGGCAGCCGCTTAACATATCCGCTGTGGCTGACCGTAACGATAACTTCCTCTTCGGCAATAAGGTCTTCCATATCAAGCTGCTCGACTCTGGCTGCGATTTTTGTCCGCCTGGCACCGCCGTATTTTTCCTTTATTTCGTAGATGTCTTCTCGAATGATATCCAGCAAAATCGCATCGCTTGCCAATATCGCCTCGTAACCCTCTATCTGCTCGGTAAGCTCAGCATACTCCTTCGCTAACTTTTCCATTTCCAGGCCGGTCAGTCTTTGCAACTGCATTGTCAAAATCGCGTCGGCCTGAGGGCCGGTGAGGAAATGCTTGCCCTGACTTTTTTCCGAAATGAACGACTTGGGAAGGATTTTCTGCAGCGTAGCGACCTCAGCCAGTTGCAAAGGCTTTTTCATAAGGTTTAATTTTGCAGTCGGGGTATCAGGTGACTTTTTGATTATTTCGATAATTTCATCAATATCACTAACGGCTAAAATAAGACCTTCGAGAATGTGTGCCCTGTTCCTGCATCTTTTCAGCAGGAACCTGCTTCGTCTGCGGATAACGATCTTACGGTGGCTAATGAAGCAATCGAGCATTTCTCGTATATTGAGGGTCTCAGGCCTGTTATCAACAAGTGCAATATTGGCGATAGCAAAAGTGCTCTGAAGAGAAGTGTAGCGGTACAGCTTGTTCAGCGCGATTTCTACATCGGCGTCTCTTTTCAGGTCCACAACAATCCGCAATCCGTGACGGTCTGATTCGTCCCTGATGTCGGCCACTTCCGGAATCGTATTATTGTGGACACAGTCGGCTATCTTCGAAACAATCGTGGTCTTGACGACCATATAGGGTATTTCGGTAATTATGATTCTATCTTTGCCTTTTTTGTTTGTTTCAACATCTACTTTTCCCCGCACAGTCAAATGCCCGCGACCGGTCGTGTATGCTTCGATGATGCCTTTTCTGCCGCAAATAATTCCACCTGTTGGAAAATCCGGGCCTGGCAGACGCTTGATAATATCTTTGAATCCGCAATTTGGGTCATCAATCACTAAAAGCAGGGCGTCACAGACCTCGGTTATATTGTGAGGCGGGATATTGGTGGCCATTCCTACCGCGATTCCCGTAGAGCCGTTGACTAAAAGGTTCGGGAATTTTGAAGGCAAAACGGTTGGTTCCTCGCGGGTCTCGTCATAGTTCGGTATATAATCAACGCTGTCCAGCTTAAGATCTTCAAGCATATCCATAGCCGGCGCCGCCATTCTTGCCTCGGTATATCGCATAGCCGCCGGCGGGTCCGAATCGATACTTCCGAAGTTGCCTTGCGGGTCAATTAGTGGATACCGCATGTTCCACTCCTGACCTAAACGGACTAATGTCCCGTATGTAGCCTGGTCGCCGTGCGGGTGATAGTTGCCGCCGGTATCACCGACGATTTTGGCGCACTTACGGTGTTTGCTTCGCGGCCCGAGGTTCAAGTCGTTCATCGCAACCAGTATTCGCCTTTGTGAAGGCTTCAGGCCATCACGGACATCCGGCAAGGCACGCGAGACTATAACGCTCATCGCATAGTTAAGGTACGAATTCTTCAACTCATCGAGGATATGCATATCCTCGAATTGCTCCTGTGGTTTTTGGACTTCCGTCATAAGCTCTCTGCTATTTTTAATGCTAAATCTTGTTCGCAGATAGATTACCTGCGACCGGACAAAAAGTCAACAAATTCTAATGATTATAATTGTCCAATGAGGGTGATTTTTTTTGAGATTTGGCGCAAAATGCCGGTCATCAAATCACTTTTCGTTACTGAACGAGAAAAGATTTTGGGCTAATATCAGGTCAGGAATTTCAGGATGATATTTTTATAGTGTTTCACTGCTTTTTCAATGTCGGTGATTTCGATATATTCATCCGGCTTATGACAAAGTTGCGGTTTGCCGGGGCCGAAAATTACTACAGGTGCGTCCAATGAAGCAAAATAAGGGCCGTCCGTTGTAAAACCGACAGCCACGGTTTTATTGATTCCAATAGCAGAGCAAAAATTCTTAACAAAATCACAGCCGCAATCAGTCTCCAAAGGTCGCACCCGGCGTACTACGCCGACCTCTGCTTCAAATTGGGGATTCTCGGATGTTAACCTGGTGAAGATTGTTTCCAAATCAGAGATAATATCCTGATCATTTTGCTCCGGTAAAGTCCGAATGTCCACTCCAATGTTACATTTATCCGGCACGACATTAAGTGTTTTACCTCCGGCAATGGTATTGACACTCATAGAACACTTACCCAGGAGTTTATGGGGCTCGGCAGGGATTTCGTAATTGTCCAGCTCATCCAGAACCAATCTCATTGAATTGATTGCATTTACACCTAATTGTGGCGTAGAGCCGTGAGCGGCTTTGCCTTTGGTTGTAATGTCCAGCCACAACATTCCACGATGCGCCGTAACTATCGAAAAATCCGTAGGCTCGGGAATAACTACCCCGGCAAAGTCAGGTAGCCGGTCGTGGTTATTAATAAATCTTTTCGCTCCGCAGCTATCGGTTTCTTCTCCTGCGACGGCTGCAAACACAATATCACCTTGTAACTTTGTGCCCGAATCGACAACCTGCCTGATAGCGGTGGCAGCCGCGGCGATCCCCCCTTTCATGTCCACCGAGCCTCTGCCATAAATCTTGCCGTCGCTTTCAATCGCCTCGAAGGCGGGCCTTTCCCACTTCGCTTCACCGGGCCCGACAACATCAAGATGACAGGCAAATAACAGACTGCCCTTACTCCCGGCGGAATTTACCTGTGCGATAATATTCGCCCTGGTTTGGTTCCATGTTTCTATATGGCAATCTATCCCTGATTTTCTGAATTCATCTGAAAGTACTTCCGCTGACGATAATTCGCCCTTATCCAGCGTGCTTTCAGCATTAATAAGTTGTTTCAACAGCTCTTTCATAGCAGCGTAATTATACAAACTTACACAAGAAAAGAAAAAACAGAAATATTTTTGTTGCAGATAAATTATTAGTGAAGATAATAAGGAGCTTAAGGTTTTAAGCCTCGTCGTAAAGGAGCGTAAATGGGACCTGTATTAAATGGGTTGATAAAACTTCAAAGTGTTGAAAATCGTCTGCGGATTGAAAAGGCGAAGCTTACAAGGTGCAGAAGAAATGTAATAATCCATGAAAATCAGATCAGGAGCCTTCAAAACGCCCTTGAAGCCAAAAAAGAAGAAGTTCAGTTGAGTAAGGTCCAGTTCGATCGTCTTGAATTGGAACTCAAATCCCGAGATGAATCAATAGCCAAGTTAAGAGCCTCCCTCAATACCGCAAAAACAAATAAAGAATATTCCGCTGTTCTGACTCAACTAAACACAACCAAAGCCGACAATTCCAAGATAGAAACCCAATCTTTGGAATTGCTCAAGAGTATTGAAGCCGACGAAAGCGAATGTAAAGAAATACAAGCTCAGATAGACGAACAGAAACAGCATCTCGAGCAGCGTCGCACCGAAGCCGAGACGCTGGCCGGCAAATACCAGGTCGAGATAGACAAAATCCAGGCTGAATGGGACCAGGTTGCACAGTCCATACCCGACAAACCGCTGGAGATATTCAAACGCGTTACCGAAACATACGATGGCCAGGCCGTTGCGTTGATTGAACAGCAGGGCGGCAAAAAGGGGGCTTATAGCTGTGACGGCTGCTTTATGGGCCTCACCGCTGAGTGTGTTAATCTGCTGATGACCAAGGACGACATAATTCGCTGTCCTAATTGTACGAGGATACTTGTCCTCGGTGATTCACTGGGAAGTTGAAAACCCAAAACAAAAACCACAGAAGCACAACTTGTCCCGCACCCCTCAGGCTTTCAGCCGCAGATCAACAGGTGCCGGAAATAAGTTTTGAATTCTTGATTATATGTTGACTGTTTTTTTAGTTTTCTTTTTAAGGAGCAGATATATTGTCTGATAAGATAGTTGCTTATATAGACGGCGGAAGCAGAGGCAATCCGGGCCCGGCCGCTGCCGGTTTTACTCTGGGGGACTCTTGCGGTACTCAACTTCAGGCAAAGGGCTTTTTCCTGGGGAAGGCTACAAATAATGTAGCCGAATATACCGGGTTAATAAAAGCTCTCGAAGCTGCAAAACAAGCCGGAGCCGAACAGCTAACGATTTTCAGTGACAGCCAATTGCTTGTCAGACAGGTTAACGGCCAATACAAAGTAAAGAGCGAGAACATCATGCCCCTTTTCCATGAGGCCCTTAAATTACTCCGCGGGTTCAAAAGCTGGCAGGTCCGGCACATTCCGAGGGAAAAAAACAAAGAAGCCGACAAACTTGTAAATCAGGCCTTGGATTTCAGACGCGACGTTGAAGTAAAACGGGAGTCTGTTGTGCAAAACCAAAAGCCTGTACGTCTCGGGGTGCTAATCAGCGGCGGCGGCACAACATTAATAAACATCCTCGAATATATCAAGCAGGGTAAATTGAATGCCGAGGTCTCCATAGTTATAAGTTCACGCTCAAAAGTGGCCGGCGTCGAGAGAGCGAAAAAAGCCGGACTTGACGTAAAAATAATCCGCAGAAAGGACCATCACAATATAGATGAATTCAGCAAGCGTATCGACGCCGAACTCGCAGCCGCAAATGTTGACCTTATCATTCAGGGCGGGTGGCTTTGCCTCTGGAAAATACCCGACCGCTATGAAAATCGCGTAATGAACATACATCCGGCTTTGCTTCCGAGCTTTGGTGGGCAGGGTATGTGGGGGCATCACGTCCATGAGGCGGTATTAAAATCAGGCTGTAAAATAAGCGGCTGTACCGTTCATTTTTGTACGAACGAATATGATAAAGGGCCAATAATCGTCCAGAGAAGTTGTCAGGTCGAAGATGATGACACTCCTGATATTCTTGCAGACAGAGTCTTTGAGCAGGAATGTATAGCATACCCGCAGGCGATAAATATGTTCGCAGCAGGTAAGATGCAAATTCAAAACGGCGTGGTTAAGCTAAAGTCGTGACATAGAACTAATGATCTAAAAGAAATTATTTTGTCTGTATTAGTTTCTCAGCAATTACTATACGACAGCATCAGGGCAACTAAGCACGATACAAAATCAGCAATTGTCCCGTTGCTACTTTGATTTTGCAACGGCAGGTTCGCTTTCCTTTGGCTCTTTTACTTCAATGCCTTCAAATTTCAGATGCTCTTCGTCCAGTACGTCAATCTTTATAAGGTTTTTACCCTTGAATTCGCCTGACAATACGGATTCCGAAATCGGGTCCTCTATATAATGTTCGATAGCTCTTCGCAGCGGTCTTGCGCCGAATTCAGGATTGTAACCTTTGTCGATGAGAAATTCCTTGGCCTGGTCGGTCAGTTCCAGTTTTAAGCCGTGGTCAACAAGTCGCTTAAACACCTTTGCAAGTTCATAATCAACGATAACTTGCAGATCTTCTCTTGATAATGCTTTAAAGACTATAGTGTCATCAAGCCGGTTTAAGAACTCCGGCCGGAAGTGATGCTCTACCTCTTTCTGAAGGACATCTTTCATCTTCTCATAATTTGCTTCAGGGCTCTTTTTACCGAAACCGAATCCGGATTGATTTTTAATCAGGTCGGCGCCGATGTTGCTGGTCATAATAAGAATCACATTCTTAAAATCGATGCTTCGTCCGAAGCTGTCCGTCAGCCTGCCCTCGTCCATAATCTGCAAGAGCATATTGTAAACGTCCGGATGCGCCTTTTCTATCTCATCCAGAAGCAGAACAGAATAAGGCCTTCGTCTAATCCTTTCTGTCAATTGTCCACCTTCTTCGTAACCGACATACCCGGGAGGAGCGCCTACCAGTCGGCTTACGTTGTGCTTTTCCATAAATTCACTCATATCCAGCCGGATCAGAGAATTCCTGTCGCTGAATAAAATCTCTGCGAGCGCCTGTGCCAGAAGTGTTTTACCTACTCCGCTGGGACCAAGAAGTATAAAGCAGCCCATCGGACGATTAGGGTCCTTCATACCGCTCCTGCTGCGCCTTACTGCTTTGGCTAAAGCCGTAATTGCCTCATCTTGCGAAACAACCGTCTTATGCAGCTCAATTTCAAGCTCCAGAAGTCTCTGCGTTTCTTTTTTCTCCAGCTTCGTTAATGGCACACCCGTCATGTTGCTGACAACCTCTGCGATCGTTTCTGTATCAACTATGCCGGTTACTTCTTTGTTTTCATCGTACCATTGTTTATGCAGTTGTGTCTTATCATCCAGAAGCTGTTGTGCCTCATCCCTCAAAGACGCTGCTCGCTCATAGTCAGCGTCTCGAACTGCATCGTCTTTTTCTTTTTGTAATTTTTCTATTTTTTCTTCTATCTGTGTCAAATCAAGCGGCGGAGTCATATTCTTGAGTCGAATCCGCGCACCGGATTCATCGATAACATCAATCGCCTTGTCCGGCAGGCATCTGCCGGTGATATATCTGGTCGATAGCTCTACCGCCTGAAAAAGGGCCTCATCGGTAAAGTGGACCCTGTGATGCTCCTCATAACGGTCCTGAAGTCCTCTGAGAATCTCTACGGTTTCGTCTTTTGAAGGAGGCTCGACAATTATCGTCTGAAACCGTCTCTCAAGGGCGCCGTCTTTTTCGATATGTTTCCTGTACTCATCCAGAGTAGTAGCACCGATACATTGAACTTCTCCCCTGGCAAGGGCAGGCTTTAACACATTCGATGCATCGATGGCGCCTTCAGCTCCGCCGGCTCCTACAAGTGTATGAAGCTCATCGACGAACAAAATAACGTTCTTGGCCCTTTTCACCTCGTTAATGACTGCCTTTATTCGCTCTTCGAATTGTCCGCGATATTTCGTTCCGGCCACCATCATCGCCAAATCAAGAACCACCATCCGCTTGCCTTTGAGGATTTCAGGTACCTGCTTGTTGATTATTTGCTGGCTAAGTCCCTCGACAATTGCTGTTTTGCCAACGCCTGCTTCACCTAACAGAACAGGGTTGTTTTTCGTACGCCGGCAAAGTATCTGTATCAATCGCTCAATCTCTTTTTTTCTGCCTATTACCGGGTCAAGTTCATTATCTTCTGCCAATTGCGTAAGGTCTCTGCCAAAGCTGTCCAGCGCAGGGGTTTTACTTTTTGGCTTATTTCGGCCCGCCGTCGGGCTCATCTTCATCCCAAGGGCCGCCGGACCGTCATCAACTCCGGCACCTAATAAATTCAAAACCTCCTGACGTACATCCTCAAGCTTCAAGCCAAGATTCATAAGGACCTGGGCCGCTATACCTTCGCTTTCTCGGAGCAAACCCAACAGGATATGTTCGGTCCCTACATAATTGTGGTTAAGCGAACGGGCCTCTTCGATTGCATACTCAATGACTTTTTTGGCCCGTGGCGTTTGCGGAAGCTTGCCCATAGTAACCATATCAGGGCCGCTCTTGACCAGTTTCTCAACCTCAAGACGAAGCTTTTTTATATCCACGTCGAGATTCTTAAGTACCGTTGCGCCTACCCCGCTGCCTTCTTTAACCAGCCCCAGAAGGATATGTTCGGTACCAATATATTCATGATTAAAACGCTGCGCCTCCTGGTTGGCCAGCGCCATAACTTTGCGTGCACGATCTGTAAAGCGTTCAAACATTTTCTACCTCGAAATTTACGTTCAAAAAGAGCTAAACCACCCCTTCGTCATTTGTGCCTGTAGAGAGCTGTGAATTACGAGCATCAGGCAACAAGCTTCATTATATCACACTACGCTCATCTGTCAAATACGCAAAAAAAACTAACCTGATTATCCCTTAATTGGGCGGTCAGTGTTCATTACTTATATTTATATGTCCCAAATCGGGCTGATGTTCGTTTTCGGACTAACATTTTTCTTCCCTTTCAGTTTCATTTTTATCGACAAAAACAAACTCCAACTTTTCAGTTACCTGTCTGGTTATCGACTTTTTCTTTTGTCCGCAAGTATGGATTCATTGTTTTTACTGAATAAAGCGTCCTTTGCTTTTAGATGTTATATTTTGTAGAAGGGTTATGCTCTGACAGAAAACAGCTATGACAATCGTATTCCGATAATATCCAATAATGAAGGTTTATCATTGAATCCGTGATTTTTATCGTTGTGAAATTGAGAGTCCACTGAGAAATTGTCTCAAGAAGACATCTATCATGTGAAAAACGTGTATTTTCGCCCTTGGCATGTTGAGCTGAAAGTCAGCAGATGCCGCTTTCACTCGGGATTACGCTGGCTTGCCCGGCCGGCTCATAAGCGCTAAGTAACTCTCGTATTATATCGGTTACAGTAAGTATTCCCCGGAGATTTTCCTGTTTATCGATCACCGGAAGGCAGCTTATTCTCTCCTTGTATAGAATATCCGCGGCCTCACGTATTTTACAACTGGGCGAAATATGTGACACATTTCGCACCATAATGTTTTCCAGAGGTATTAGGGAATTTGTAGTCCATGAATCGGCTGCAAATAGATGCTCTCGAAATTTCTTTGGTGCTGAAGGGGGACGCTTGCCGGCATAGGGAAGATTCCGCAGAATATCTCTGTCAGAGACCAATCCAATAAATTTCCCGTGCTCATCAATAATAGGAATGTGTCTGCATTCTTCTGTCTGCATCACTTCGATTGCTCTGGCTATGTAGTCCTGAGATTCCAGACTGATTACCTGTCCCGTCATAATCTCTTGAACTGTTCGAAAAATCCAGGTGTACAAAATCCTGGCTTTTGATGAACTGTTAGAAGCCGTTTCAAAAGGAGGTAAATCTTTATTCGATTTCGGACATAACTTGTGTATCAGGTCTTCAAGCCTGAAAAAGAGTTTAATTAGGTCGGTAGTCGTGATGATACCCACTAAGTCAGCGCCTTCGAGAACATCAACCATGTCAACATGGTTACAGGTCATAACCTTAATGACCTCCTGTACCGGTGTTTGAGGTGAGACAAACTTGGGCTTTCTTGTTCCTATCTGCAATAACAACTGCCCTAAGGCTCTTTGGTCTTTCTTTTGTTTGCCGTTTTCTTCTGAGTCCGGAGCATTCAATCTCAACACATCTCTTTCTGAAACGACACCGATAAAATATGGCTTTGTCTCTCCTTCGTATGGAAGGTCAACTACAGGAGCATGACGGATCCTGCAACCTTTCATAAACTGTAGGCATTGATTGACAGTATGGTCGAGGGTGAGTGTCTTAATGTTAGTATTCATAATGTCACGGGCGACACGCATTGGCTCGGGGCAGAAACCTTTCTCAGAGCAAATCTGTTCAATCAAGTCAATAATTTTGAATTGCTCGTTTTCCATGCCGTTTCATATTCTCCGGTTAAATTGCGTCAGAATCGCCTCAGACCTCATGCCACTTCTGAAACTTATCGGGCTTTTTATCGGCAGGGATGGTAGCCGACTTTAATGCATTTTCACCGAATTATGCTGTAAATGCTGAGAGAAAATTACGGCCGTTCACAGCGGAAATTGAGTTATGAAACCGTTTCTAAGGTTCGTATCCTAAGTTTCCCCATGCTTTCCGCAATTTCATTAAATCAACATTACCAGGTTGATTTTTTATCTACTCCTCCTGCGGATTCGGAGACGGCCCAGGCTTCCTTATCATAGTCTATCGTGTGTCGGTCATAATATCATTTAGGCTCCTAAAATTAAAAGAAATGCCTTCGTTTTGTCTATAAAATTGGGGGGGCAATGTAAGTTAGCCGTCTCACGAGCCTCTGAGGTGCTTTACAATGAAAGCTGACGGGCGGTCCATGAGAATGTACATGTAAACTTAACTGCCAAATCCATCACCGCTATCAATGTTAACACATGTATTTCTGCAGCGGATTTGCTCAGACTTGCCAATCCTCATTTTTTAGGCTGATATTGACATTGTCCGGCTTCGGTTAAAAACTGCCCGTTTTTTGTTGCGAACAAAGACGAAAAATCTGCCCGATACCTCTCAAGATAGAATTTACCCCCTCTGTCAAGATTGATGATATGAGTTTTTTACCTTACTTGTATTTTACGCTTTTCGCCTTATTGATTGTTGTCCTCAAGCAATTTTCTGAGGTATGTGTTTTCTCGGCGAGTAGCTTCAAGGTCGAAGACCTGGTATTTGATACATACACGCAGGTAATCAAGCGATTCCTGCAAACTATTAATGCTCTTTTCAAGCTTCTTACGGTTTGCCTGTGCCTGTTTGGCAAGCTTCGCAAGCTTTGTATGTTGGGGGTTAGCTGTTTCTCCGAATTCCTTGACTAATTCATTAAGTTTGTCTTCCAGGTTTGATTCGTCCATCACACTGTTCTCCTCAAAAAAACTTCGTTTCTACACCCTGTGATAGGGAACCCCCATAGCCCCCTGTTTTTATAGATATAGCAAAGCTTGTACCCAAACGAATTAAAAGCGATTTTAGCCTGATTTTGATGCTTACCCTTAAAAACAGCCCCAAAAACGTACCTTCTATGTTAACCTTAAGTTTTGTTTCTTTTTTCCTAAAAAAAGCCTTTATAGGGGTTAAAACTGCATGTTGACGAAAAGCAACGTCTCTGATTTGCGCATGCTTTAACGCTTTTTATAACGATAGTATTATACAATAGTTAGAGTAATGTTGATTTTTGTAAACGTTGTTGTTGAATTCCTGTGCAAAAAAGCTTTTTCAGCCTCATGAAGAGGCTTTTTGTACTCCATATAGCAGTATTTTATGGCATATTTGATGAGAGAACAGCCTGCATACGATGAAATACCGGAAATTGCTCTCGCAGCAGCATAGAAATCAGGAAATTCTTGTTGATATATTGCTTAAGCGCTGAATATCAGGTCGAGTTTTCCCCGTTCAGGGGCGGGTAATTGCCCTTGGCATCGCACACAATCAACCTGAGTCAATCCTCGGAGTTTACCGCAAACAGGGCATTTGATAACAGCAGTGTGATTAAGGGCCAGATACGTTAATAGCCCGGCTATATTGAACAGTCCGGTAAAAATCAGCCAAAAGATAAATCTGGCCCACGAGGTTCGTCGCGACCAGCCGTGCCAAAACACAAAACCCATCATAATGACACTTAATATCCGGTTTATGATGCCATCATACGGCCTAATTTCCAGTATAACCTTCAATAAATCATAAAAGAAATCACCCCGATTCTGATATAGATAAGACCCGGACCAAAATCTTTCACCAAAATAACGTATGATTAAATCATACAACGGAGGGGAGAATTGACATACATACCGTTGAACTACCGGCCGGGGATCTCTGGCTTTGGCCACAGGCTCGGATAGGGGAGGTCTGACATATTTATAACTATTCACCAATTCAAGTTCACCGTTATTTTTTACTTTGTAAAGCTCGGTCCACATGTTCCATGATTTTTTCTGGACTTCCTGCACCCATTTATCAACAAGCTGTTGTGAGCTGTTAATATCCGGTAGAGGCGGCATGTCGCTGCCTATATTACGTACGAAAATATCCTGCTTCGTGGCAACAACCGAAACCGATGGACGGCGAAGGTTGAGACTCAATTGTTGTTTAGGCTCCCTTAATATCAGATGATGCTTGCCATCTCATGTTTCGCAGTGAAGCAATGGTCGGTACTTGTTTGGGTCAGCATATTCTTTATCATCCGATTTAGCATCTATCCAGGCAAACAGGTTCACTCTTCGAATATCTGAATCGGTACTTTCAAAAATCAGTTCTACTTCTTGTTTTTCGAAATTGATTTGATAGATACTTTTTTGCGTTTGTAAAAGCAGTATCGGATTGTATGAATCAACCGGGCACCATGCCGTAAATTGCCTGAATTCTCCGAGCGGTTTTACTTCGGATTTTGATTCTGTAAAACCATTCGAGCCGACATAACCGATTGTTTCGCCTCTCATATCGTAACCTTTGAAGTACTGTGCGGCAGGATGATAACGCCAAATCTGCTCGATTTTACTATCTGAGCTGACAGGTATCTCAATATATCGAGAAAAGCCGGGTGTAATCATTTGTGTTCGCTTCAAATCCTGCTGTGTGAAGGCATCCCTGGAGACTTGGAATTGCCTGTCCCAGAAAAGGTACTCATAAGGTTTTTTATCCCTTGGACCTTCCCAGAGCAATTTATCGTTGACATCATATATCTGCACTTTCTCAGACTGATTTCTCTGGCCGGATGTACGTTCCAATCTGGAAATTAAGTGAATAGTACCATCAGCTAAAAACTCTTTTGAGGAGCTTCTTATTCTGTCTTGTCGTCTTTCTTCTTGACTAAGTTCTGCTTCGGGTTTTTCTTTGGCTGTTAATCTTTTGGCGCGGGCATATGTTCGTTCTATTTCAATACAAATACCCTGCAGTATCGACAATAAACACAGGATGACAAGAACCGCCATAAAGATTTTTGCCGGCGTCGCGATATATTGTAATTTGATTTTTAGTTTCATTTTATTATGCCCCGATTAAAATTCTCTTCTCAGGAATGTGTCAAAAATTCGTGAAAGTAGGATAGCAGCACTTACAGCTATCAACGTCAAAACCCAGACAAGTGAACGTTGCGAAAATGTCGTAATAATGATAAGGCTTGCGAATGCAAGGCCGAATATCTTTGTTGTGTACCATTTGGCAGTACTAAGACCCGATAGTCCGGCTCCCAGATAAGTCACAAGTCCAAGCGTTATGAAAATCCATCCCTCAATGAAAAATCTGAACGTTGGTGGTACTGCGAAGACCTCCGGTCGAGTGGCGTACCAATAAATGCCGACCCATATAGGAACTATAGAGCATGCAAAAGCTATCGATGCCGCAGTTAGCTTGGCGGCAAGTATTGTGTTTCTGCTAACCGAGCGATGGAGTAAAAAAGGCCATGTCCCTGTGAAATTAGGTATCCAGAATTGTCGAACACCTAAGGCAAGGCCGAGCCCGATAGATAAAAAAAACAGCCACGGGCCGGTTTCACTCATTGCTGGATAAAAAGTAATTTTATAACTACTTATGACAGTGCCCGGTGATAAACGCGAAAATCGATAGCTATTGTTTTCGCTGTAAGTCTCTGTCTGGAAAAGAACACTCGTAACAGCAACAAATAAAATAGCAGCTAAAAGCATCCATGGCAGACATTCACGAAATTCTTTGTGCAACAGCGATGAGAATCTCATTTTATCTTTCCTCCCACTTGAATAATCTCTTCTGATTGGCTGGGGCGGTAAATTCGATGAATTGGTCTTCCAGGTTCATTTTCACGATTGTATGATTTTCCGCTCCGGCCGACATGGCCCATTCAGCGATTTGTTCATCATCAGTACCGACTAATGTCAGCTCAAGCTGTTTTTCTATACGTTTGCAGTGCAAAAGCCCGTCGATATTGACTTCGTTGGGAACGGAATCGGCGAAGGTGAAAATCACTTTCTTAACCGCTTCCTGGAACTGTTCAAGGGAGCAGTATGCCCTTAATATACCTTTGTCGATAACCACTATCCTCTCGGAGACCCTTTCAACGTCACCGAGAATATGACTGGAGAAAAGAACAGTCCGCCCTTCACGCATAATAAGTCCAATCATCCCCTCCAAAAACTGGCGTCTTATTGCTGCATCAAGTCCGAGTGTCGGGTCATCCATTATCAGCAGCTCAGGATTCGGGGCCAGGGCAAGGGCCAGCGAGACCTGTGCCCGCTGGCCGTTCGAAAGGTGTTTTATCTTTTTCTTTTTCGGCAGGTCGAAGTATTCGATCATATCGGTAAAAAACTTGTCATCCCACTGCTTTGGAAAAAATGCCCGTTGAAATTTTTCTAATCCGGCGATACTCATCCAGCGAAACAGCCTGTGACCTTCCGTTACGTAACCTATGCGCTGACGAATCGCTGGCGTCAGCGCCGACGAGTCACAGCCTAATAATCTTGATGAGCCGGCAGTGGGTTCTAACAAACCTAACATTAGTTTGATTGCGGTTGTTTTTCCCGCCCCGTTACGGCCGACAAATCCGCAGATACAGCCGCGAGGTATTTCCAGGTCTAAATGGTCAACCGCAAGACTGTCGCCGTAATATTTCGTAAGGCCTTCTGTCTCTAATACTATCTCACTCATTTCTCTTCTTTCCGCTTATTTGATTTCTTACTGAATTTCGTTAGTCTGCTCTCAAACAGCCTTATCAAGTCCTGCTCTCCCATCCCCAGGTTCAAACCTCTGGTAATAAGTGTATCCATTCTCTCGGCAAGCATATTGATATCTGCGGCATCACTTCTGCGCATCTTCGGGTCGCTGACAAATGTGCCGGAGCCGGTTTTGGTAGTAACCAACCCGGCCTGCTCTAACCGGCTGTAAGCTCTGGCAACTGTATTGGGATTAATCACTAATTCCGATGCAAGTTTTCTTACCGCGGGCAGCTTATCGCCGCTTGCCAGTTGGCCCCTGGCGATAGCTTCACTTATCTGCTCGGTAACCTGAACATAAATAGGCTCATCCGAACCGGGCAGTATTTGTATCCACAAAGGCATTAGGCTGTTTCCTCTTGTCTAATCACTTTTTTCATATTCTTAAAACTCACTACTCAGAAAATTGTATTAATACCATTAATACATTATGTACTATATACGGCAACTTAGCAAGCATTGTTTTAAAAAAATTAAATTTTTTTTCCTGTGTGTCTGAGACTTAAAAAACTGCCTTTTTCAGGCTTTTATTGCAGTTTTATTTCTTCCTGAGAAGCGGTGAAAATATTCCAGGCTTCCAGATGATGCTGGCTGAATGCCGTACACAATCGAATTTTTACTCTGAATTCGAGTGTAACAACACCGTTATGCCCCGGGCCAAAATAAACATTCGAGAAACAAAAAAAACAGTTCTACTAATATATTTTCTCCCGTTTATATCGGACAAAAGCAAAAGAATCCGATTCTGCTCACAAGCCGATTTGCCCGGCCTAGGATTACTCTCTATATTTTATATGAGTTTAATTAGAAGCACCTTACCCTGTGGGAAATGGAAGAGAGGAAAATCACATGTTCAACGGAAAAGAAACTATCAAGCGCAAAATTAATATATCCATACTGACAGTAATATTATTGAGCTTTTGCACACAGGTGTTTGCACAACCGCAGGATTGTATCAAAGAGGATAATTTCGGAAAGTTTATACTAAATGAGATGAAGAATATTGAGGTTGCTGCAAATATCAGCAAAGGCATCTCTCTTTACGATATACCCACCGCTATCACTGTATTTGACCATTTAGATATTCAGCAACCGGTTCAAAAAACAAATCCTGAGATTCCGTGGACTATCGCGGTTTTCAACTTGACCGATGATGATCTGCATAAATGGGGCTCTGCAATACTCGGCTTACACAAACCGCAAACTGAAAAGTCTGATACCAGGGAAGTTTTCATTCCTTCGAATTCGGTTGAGCTGCTGAATGCTAAGGGGCTAAAGTTTGAAGACCTCAAGATGATAGAATCAATATTAGCTTCTGATGAAAGCCTGCGCGGCGAAAATACCCTTATGCAGCTTATCTGGCAGGTCAGCGAGAATATAGATGTTGCGATTGTAGGTCAGCATCTGTTAGATATGGCATACCCGGATTTGGTGGATGATACGACAAACGATGTCGAGACCAAACGCGCCCTATACGCAAAACTGACCTTGCGATTCTAACTTCTCATCCCTTTGGATTCATCACCCGGCCGATGAATAAGATGCTGCCTGAATGATTGTCGCGGATTAAAAACAGGAATGGATGGTCAGCTCTGAAAACCGGTATTCGGCTTGGCATGACCGACGTGAGCTTCATAGTTACCGCCGTCGCCGCTGCTGCTTCGGTACCTTCTTCGTTCACATCAACATAGGCTTTATGAATGACTGCTGAGATAAAAAGGTCCCTTTTACCGTTTATCCCGGAAAAGTTCGCATTCGATGAAAAGGCATCCGTCATCCCCATCGACTTAAGCACAGAGGCCAGGCCGAACTGGCTCGTCATCTTGAACTTCGGGACTGAAACGACTACTTCACGTTTGTGTAGTTTGCTTAGCCAGTTCGAGAGGTTCTCGACAGTGAGTGTTTTCTCAAATTCATCCAGACCGTCAATTTCCTTTGGAAGCATAATAATCATCGACAGCTCATCATCCACGTATGGCAGTTCCAATCCCTGAAAACTCGCGGTTTCCATATAACCGAATTCTGCTGTCTGGTTCATCATCGCAGCGTCCACCTTCTCACCGTCAACAAGAGTAAAAGGAGCATCCTCCGTCATGTCCTTCTTGAACTGCCTTGCCCAGTTGCCCTTGAAGTAAATTGCATTTGTCAAAACCATACGGGTCATCGAGTCCAGAACACCTTGTGGAATGAGATTTGTAATCTTATTATTGGTCTTTTGTTCCACCCATTTATTTATAGTCTTGCGTGTCGTCTCGGCGGCCCTTACGAAGTCAACTTCATTGAGCTTTCCGCCATAATTATTTTCGATTAGCTCCAGATACTCTTCAAGAAATCCGTAACCCTTCTGGCCCCAAAGAGCGTTGGCAGCACTAAGCTCATAACCGCCTTTTTCACCTCTGCTGTTCAGGTCTTTTATGATTGTTCCGAATGTCGAGTGAAATCGCATTTGCCCAATCGTGTCTTTGGTCGTTGTCGGCAGGTGCAATACCGTAGCCATTTCAGTCTCTGTTTCGCCTCGTGCACCGCTGTAGGCCAGAGCCAAAGCTGTCGAAATACTGTACGGCGAGAAAAATAGATTGCCTTCCGAGCTGCGCAGCTTCGAGTAAAGCTCAAAGGCGAATTCGTTATTGCCCGCTACAACGAGTTGTTTGTCCGTTTTTTCCTTTGCAGTTGCTCGTTCCGCCGGCTGCAAACCCGCCATAGCTGCCGACACAATTGTTAAAATAAGTACTAACTTAAAAGCTTTCATATTTGCGGTCCTCTTATTTTTTTCCAATATCATTCATATCAATTATACTCTATATAAACTATTACGCTAATTATTGCCGATTGGTTGACAGCCCAAAGATAAAAAATAGCTCAAATATGCTTGAAACACCCCACAAAGTCAGCCTATTGTCCTTCTTTTAAGCAAACTGCGATGTTTTACAGTTATTGTCTTTCAATTATTTATTGACAATAGCAATTATTTTTCATACTATAGTATGTTAGATATAGGTTGTGAAAAGACGTTTTTTTTTCACAAGGGGAAGATTATGAGTTTAGAGAAAAAAGACAGCTTCCTGCATCAATTCAAATGGCATCTGGTTATTATTTGTGTTGCATTGGCAATCGTCGTCCTGCTTACGTTGTTCACCGACATCTTTCAGTCAGCCCAATCCAACATGCTGCGTCAGCTCGTATTTATGCTGGGAGTTTTAGTGTTCCTCAGCGCACTTCTGGCGATGCTCTCAAGATTGTTTAAAATACTCGATGCCCTTCGGGACAACAGCGCAAAGCTTGAAGCGGTTGCCGGTGCTCTGGAAAATATAAGCGCAGGGCTGACACAAATCAATCACAGCACCCGTGTCAGTGAAACAGTAAAAGCGATTGCATTCCGGGATGCGGACAGACAATCTCTGCGGGAGGCCGTTTTTGACAAACTCCAGCAGCAGCAGTTCGATGCCGCACAGGAAATAATTGATGAAATTGCAATACGCTCCGAATATTCGGAACTTGCTGCACAGCTAAGAGCACAGGTCGAACAATACCATACTGCGACTGACCAGGAACGAATCAATCAGGCCATAGCGCATATTGAAAAGCTGCTCGATAACTGTCACTGGGCTCGGGCAGGTGCCCAGATCGAAGGACTGATTAATGCGTATCCGGATTCTGAAAAAGCGAAATCGATGCGGCATATCCTGCATGATAAAAAGCAGAGCCGAAAAAAAATACTGCTTGCTGCCTGGGACGATGCCGTAAGGCAGCAGGAAACAGACCGCAGCCTGGAGATTCTTAAAGAGCTTGACCTCTACCTTACTCCCAACGAAGGGCTGGCTTTGCAGGAAGCGGCCAGGGACATCTTCAGGACAAAGCTGCATAACCTCGGTGTGCAATTCTCAATTGCCGTTACTGAAAAGCAGTGGGCCGGCGCATTCAATATCGGGCAGCAGATTATTAAAGATTTTCCGAACAGCAGAATGTCTGAGGAAATTCGCGGAAAACTGGATGTCCTGGAACAGAATGTCCAGATGCAAAGCAGCTAAACAAATCTGATTCTCACGTCGTTGAAAAATCGAACAATGACTGGGTCTTAATCATTGTTACCTGGTCCGGATACGCGGCAAACGTATGCAGGTGCAATTCTGTTTTTCTGGCTTCGAAGTCAACATAGCAAAACGGTTGAAGCTTGCCTATTTGCATTTCGGGGAATTGCACAAACACCCCTCGATTGCGAGCAAAACGTTCAAGGTCACTATGGCTCTGGCGATATAAATTTGGACTCATCTTCTCGACTTGAAAATCAGTCATATAATTTACACCCCGGCTCAAAGTGCATTTATGGGTACGGGGGCCCCGGAACTGGAAACGCTCAAGCAAACCCCGAGATGGCAGCATCTGGCCGGGTGCGCTTACGACTTCGGTAAGGCAGATATCATCGACAAAGACGCTGACAACATGAGTACAACCGGTGACCCAAATGATTGCCTCGTACTTTTCAGTATTTAATTGCCGATTGGCATAGATCTTGAAAAGCTCGGGATGCAAAGGCCTTTGAAAAAGACTGAACATCAATTCTTCAACTGCTACATTGATTTGTGGTAAATCCATTAAGCAAATCCTGATACAAATACAACTTCTTCCGAATTCTAACTCCCCCTATTATACAAAAAAACCTGCCATTATTCAAGGCGCATATTAGTACTGATAAGCCCGATTAGGGCCCTTATAGGACGATTATCCTGCAAACTCCCCAACCCAAAAGACTAACAGCGGCAAAGTTTTTTTAATAAAATCAAAAAAATATCTGATATTTTCTATATTTGACTGCTAAAAAAAAACGCGTTAATAATAATAGCAATGATATTGTAAAAAGCGTGAGTTCCGGCGGTAATGCCGAAGCCGCGAATTGCAAACAAAACCGCAAAGTATACCCCTGCTATCGTGCGAAATGCAAATCGTATCGAATTAAACGGGTCGTTGGCATTTGGCTGTCCGCTGAGCAAATCTATATGATGATGTGCGCTGAACAACGCCGCAGAAATGAGCACTGAAAGTACAATCGAATTCTTATGAGTAAACCTTAAAACGTCCTGAAATAACAGCATCAAAAGGCATATCAGAATCAAACGAAAAACAAGTTCTTCATAAATCCCGGCTCCTATTCCGGTAACGATATTTGCCAGCAGAGACTGCTCTTGCATAACCTCGCCGTTCTCGGCGCTCAGCAGCGATAGATTGCCGCCTGTGACTGAAGAGCAGGCCGGAAGTGCCACGATTTGTGCTTGTGGCTTATTGTTGTCGAATCGGTTGATATCGCCCTCCGGTCCGGCCGAACTGCCCATAAACAATGTCAGAACTAACAAAGGTACAGCCAGCAAAATACACTCAATCGCCATACGAGGCATATCGCCAAGCCAGAAACGCCACTGTTTGCCTGAGGTGATTTGAAGCGCTATCAAAATCAATACAACCGCTAAAGGAGGCGCAACCCACGCAAACTTAACACCAAAACCCATCGATTCAAGCGCGTTCTGCAGCCAGACAAAAGCTGCTACACGGATTTTCGATTGGTTCAGAACATCCGTATTAATGCTGAACGTCCCCATCTCGTAGAATACAATGAATGGAAGAAGAAACAATATGGCATAAATCGGCCGAGATGTCCTTTCGAGATAGGAATCTTTTCTAAAGTCAAACAACTGATTCGCGCTGTACTTTTTGCCTTTCTTTTTATTAGCCATTTTCCATTTTTGCCGGTTTAATATTTTAGTTTTATTCTGCTCTCAGTGAAAGTGTCTCAATTTCCACTGTTGAATTTTTGCAGAGTGTAATTAAAATAAACCGAAATTACAATAATTAAGCGCCCCGAATATTAAAGATGCAAAGGAAAGTATAGCTGTAGCATAATGAGTAGTGAGGTATTAACTGAGATTTATCGATTGCTTTATGATGAATTTGGCCCTCAGCACTGGTGGCCCGGCGAAACCGGATTCGAGATAATCACTGGTGCTGTCCTCACTCAGAATACAAGCTGGGCCAATGTTGAAAAAGCAATTGAAAATCTTAAATCCGCCGATTGCCTGACCCCGGAAAAAATCCATAGTCTTGACGCTGCGCAGCTTGCTGAGCTTATCAGGCCGGCCGGCTATTTCAATATTAAAGCAAAACGCCTGAAAAACTTCGTAAACTGGCTCTTTACAAATTACAACGGTAAATTAACAGACCTTGAAAGTGTTGATACAGATCGACTCAGAGCCGAACTGTTAACGATAAAGGGCGTTGGCCGCGAAACCGCTGATTCGATTTTACTTTATGCTTTCGACAGACCTATTTTTGTCGTTGATGCCTATACGGCTCGAATTATTTTCCGGCACGAGCTAATCTCACCCGACGCTGATTATGAACAGTTACAAGAATTGTTTGCCTCGTCTCTGCCGGCCGATACTCAGCTTTTCAATGAATACCACGCATTGATGGTAAGGGTGGGCAAGGAATTCTGCAGGCCAAAAGCCAGATGCTCCGGCTGTCCTCTGGAAAAATTACCGCATACGCTTGATTTCGAATATTTCTAAAAGTGGTTTCGAAACCGCTTCTAAACTTCGGAACATCGGCATAAATGATATTAGTGTACTTCTTCTCCGGGTTTTGCCCCGGTGTCAACCGATAGCATGAAGATATCTTTTCCACCGGCCCCGGCCGCAAGAATCATACCTTCGGACAACCCGAACCTCATCTGCCTGGGCTTAAGATTGACCAGGCAAACTACGATTTTTCCGGTCAGTTCCTCCGGCTTATAGGCGGTGGCTATGCCGGCGAATACGGTTTTTTCCGGCCCGCCTACATCCAGTTCCAGCCGCAGTAATTTGTCGGCGCCTTCGACCGCCTCTGCCTTGATTACTTTTGCGATTCGCAGGTCAATCTTTGCGAAATCTTCTATTGTGCATTCCGGCTTAAACGGCTCTGTAGATTCTCCTGCTGTTGGCTGTGTACTTTCTGTTTGGCTTTCCGCAGGGACAGAGCCCTCCTTACTTTCTTCTATCATCGCATTCACCTGTTTTTCATCAATTCGTTCGACAAGTCGTTTGAATTTGTTTATCTTGTGATTCTCCAGCACCGTCTCGACGTTCTCGAAACTTAATTTATCGACATTAAGAAATTTTTCTACCTTCTCAGCGTATTTGGGCATGATGGGTTTGAGGTATATCGTCAGTATGTGGACGGCATTTATTACAGCGGTCAGGGTCGTTCGCGTTTTTTCCAAATCAGTTTTTATCGTCGCCCACGGTTGATTCTGCTCGACATATCTGTTTGCCTCATCGGCCAAAGCCGTAATTGTTCTGACAGCCGCGGCATATTTAAGGTTCTCATAGTTTTCAATAATCTGCTCTTTTGCGGCGGTGAGCTTATTGATTAACTCGGTGCCCTGGTCGTCTAATTGGCCGAGCTGGCCGGATAACTTTTTTGTCAGCATCGGGCCTGAACGAGAAGCAAGGTTTGCGAATTTGCCCACCAGATCGGAATTTATTTTATTTATGAAATCTTCAACTTTCAAATCTATATCATCTATACTGTCCGTCAGTTTGCTTGCGTAATAGTATCTCAGATATTCCGGGCTCAGGTGCTTTAAGTAGGTGCTTGCCTTAATGAATGTTCCGCGGGATTTACTCATCTTTTCGCCGTTCACGGTCAAAAAGCCGTGGACGAAGATTTTGTTGGCGGTTCGAAAGCCCGCCCCCATCAGCATGGCCGGGAAAAACAATGAATGAAAATACATAATATCTTTGCCGATAAAATGATAAAGCTCGTACTCATTGGGACCTTCTCCCGCAGAGTTGGTGCCCGGCCAGATTTTGTCAAAATCGAGGTTGTTGTTATCGCAGTAATTTTTAGCTGAAGCCATATATCCGATAGGCGCATCCAGCCAGACATAGAAGAATTTGTTTTCTTCTCCGGGTATTTTGAAACCGAAATATGGACCGTCGCGGGATATGTCCCAGTCCCTCAGGCCTGCATTGAACCATTCATCAAGCTTCTTTGCCACCGATTGTTGTATATGTCCCGAGGCGATAAGGTCTTTAAGACGTTGCTCGTAGTCAGCGAGTTTGAAAAAATAATGATCAGATTTTTTCAGCACTGGTGTTACACCGCAGGTTGAGCAACAGGGATTTATCATATCCGCAGGTTGATATGTCGCGCTGCATACTTCACAGGAATCGCCGTATTGGTTTTCGGCTTTGCATTTCGGGCAGGCGCCGCGGACAAATCTGTCCGGCAGTGACATTTTGCAGTTTTCGCAGTAGCTCTGCTCCACTTCCCGGGTAACGATTGAGCCGGCCTTATTCAGACGGTTAAAGATAAGCTCGCTGAAGTATTTATTTTCAGGTGTGTGGGTCGAGTAAAAATTATCGTATTCGATATAAAAATCATCAAAATCCTTTTTGTGCTCTTTGTGCATTCGCTCGATTAGCTGTTCGGGGTTTATACCGGCGGCTCGGGCGCTTATCATAATAGGTGTCCCGTGAGCGTCATCGGCCCAAAAGTAGAAACATTCGTTGCCGCACATCTTCTGGAAACGCACCCAGATATCGGTCTGTAAATATTCTACAAGGTGCCCTAAATGTATAGGGCCGTTTGCATAAGGCAATGCGGATGTTACGGCGATTTTGCGAGGCATTATTCTTCCTTGAAGATTATTTCTTTTCAGTTTCCTGCTTGTTTTGTTGAAGGGGATTATCCTGTTTTTTCTTTGTTGTTTCAGATGAGGAAATTAGCTCGATCTCTTCGAGCGGGACAGCCGCCTTGTCTCCGTTTTCGTATTCGACTACAACAAGCTGTGTCAATATCTGGGTATCTATGACTTTGCCCAGGCCCTGTTCGGTCTTTACTTTGGTGTTCTTTTTTGGCAGTCGTTTTTTTCCCTCTGTGTATGTTTCATCTTCATACCGCAGGCAGCACTTCAATCTGCCGCAGTAGCCGGAGATTTTTGCCGGGTCGAGAGTGGCCTTTTGCATTTTAGCCATTCGCATATTGACAGGTTTTAATAGCTTAAGAAATCTTTGGCAGCAGCATTGTTGCCCGCAGCTTTCCACGTCGCCGAGCAGTTTGGCCTCGTCACGAGACCCGATTTGACGCATTTCGATTCTTGTCTGGTATTCCTGGGCGACTTTTTTTACTAATTCACGAAAATCCACTCGTCCGTCGGACATAAAGTAAAATATGATGCGTTCACCGCCGAATACGTGCTCTACATCGACTATTTTCATCGGAAGACTCATCTTTTTGACGAAGTTTCGGCAGCATTCCATTTCTTCTTGTGCAATTTTTCGCAGATGCCGTTCTTCGCTCACATCAGCCGAGCATGCATAACGGATGAATTTGCCGACATGGTCGGGTACAAAATCTATACCGCTCTCGTCGAAATAATCATGTATTTGCTCGTCGCTTAATTTAAATTGACCCCCCTTGTAGGCCGTAA
This sequence comes from Planctomycetota bacterium, assembly GCA_014384025.1. Taxonomy (GTDB): domain Bacteria; phylum Planctomycetota; class Phycisphaerae; order Sedimentisphaerales; family Anaerobacaceae; genus NIOZ-UU13. Next base: position 43,422 of record JACNGQ010000054.1, read on the forward strand.
GCTGTCCTACGAGGTAGCCTAATTCCAGGCCTCTGTCGGTTTTTATCACGACACGGGCCTGGGTCTTCGATATTTTTGTTTCATGGTGCTCGAAGAAGCCGAGTGTGTTCATTCGACCATAGCGAACCAGCATATATCTTTTATTTTTTGTCTGTCTGGGTCTTATAGTTTCCGGCATTCAGGTTACCCCGATTGATAATATCTTTAAGCTATACTAATGTTAAACCTCTATTCTATCAGACTCGGCCAGATTTAACAATAGATGTTCGAAAATAAGCTTTTCATTGACACTGGACTCTATCCAGTGCAGCATCTTGTAGCAGTCGGATATTTTTTCCGCCGCCAGTTCGGCATCAAAACGCCCTGCAAGCTTCTTTATCTTCTCTTTTTGGTCGAAATTGATGGCTTCTTTTGTGGGCATAGCAGTTAGATTCATCACATCATACAGGGCCGATATGATTATTTGGATAATGGTCTTTGCTGCTCTTCGATTGATGTCTTTTTTGCTGATGACATTATCGAGGTCGCCCCAGGCGGCGGCGATTTTTTTGCATTTGTTCTGGCATTTCTCAGCCAGGCTCAGGGCATCGGCAATTTCATAGCTGGCCAGAGAGCTTATCAATTCTTGTTTGGTTTCGTAAAGGTTTGCTTGGGCCAGTTCGAGTTGTGCCCACTGGTACGCTGTTCCTAAACTGCCCTGGGCCAGACGCCCGAAGTATCGACACTGTGTTTCTTCCAGGCCTGTCTGCTGCAATTTTTCGATTATATGATCTTCGTCAATCACCCCGAATCTCAGTATCTGAGACCTTGATTTTGTTGTCGGTAGAAGTTTCTCAAAACGGCTGCAGAGCAGAATAATAGAGCAATATTCCGGTGGTTCTTCCAAAACTTTTAACAGGGCGTTTTGTGAGGAATTGTTGAGCCTTTCGGCTTCGCTGATTACAAATACCTTTCTTTCTGAAAGAGTCGGCTTGTTAGAGACCTTCTCAATGAGAAACTCTCGAATGACATCTATCGGTAAATCAACAGGCGGTGCCTTGCCCTTGCCATCTTTCGTGAATTCGAGCAATTCCTTATAGATGTGATTGAAGTCCGGATGTGAGTCGGCCTCGAAAAGTTCACAGGCCCGGCAAGAACCGCAACTATCAGCAAAGTCATTTTCTATCGTGGGATTTTGGCAAAGGAGTAATTTGGCCCATTCCCGTGCGGTTTTGAATTTGCCCACACCTTCAGGGCCGGCAAATATATAAGCATGCGCCCATTTGCCCGAGGCAAAGGCCCTTTGCAAAATATCTACCGCTTTGTCCTGGCAAAAAATTTCTTTGATTGACATATGAAATCTGTGGCTAAAATCCTTTAACTACGTCTATAATCTTTTTATGCACTGTTTCAATATCAGCGGCCGCATCGACTACTAAAAAGTTCTCCTGCTGTTTGGCCAATTGCAAAAATCCCGAACGGACCCGCTGATGGTAGCTGTCACCCTTTTGCTCCATCCTGTCGAGCTGGCTTTTCAATCGCCCTGAGGCGGTCTGCAAATCGACGTCGAGAATAATAGTCAAGTCCGGCCATACTCTTTCTAAGCAATCTGTCGCAATTTTTATTACTTTCTCCATTCCGAAACCGCCGGCACTGCCTTGATAAGCGCATGTGCTCGATAGCCATCTGTCAAGCACGATACACTGATTAGCTTCTAATGCAGGCGCTATCTTTTCCGACCAAAGCTGTGCCCTTGCCGCCATATATAACAGCAGCTCCGTACGCGTATCCATTGCGTCATGTTCGGGGCTTAACAGGATTTGTCGAATCTTCTCTCCGATATCGGTATTGCCGGGGTCGCGAAAACCGATAGTCGAAACTCCCTGTTCTTTCAGCCATTGGATTAATAATTTTGAATGCGTACTTTTCCCGCACCCGTCCGGCCCGTCAAGAACGATAAACCTGCCTGAAAATTTGTCTTTCAAAACTGATTTCACCTAATCTTCTCTTGGATATTCGAATAAATCTTCTGAATTTGAATCTGTTATCCGGCCATCATACTCTAAATCAAGAGAGCTTACAAATCTTACCGCAGTAACGGCTACTATTAATCCAAGAGCCTGGCCTGTAACTATGGTCCCGATTTTTATAATATACTGCGAAATTGTCTCAGGAGTTTCAGGTGTTTTTAATAATAACCAAAGAAGATGTATCATCGTGCTCAGACAAAACAATGCAACTAATTCTTTTGATTTGAATAGTTTGAATTTGCTTAGTAGCTTGAAGCTGTTAACAACTCGACAATCCAGCACAAGTATAAGTGCGGGGATGAATAAAGAAACTTTTATCATAATTAACATCGTAGCAGTTGAACATAACTGGTATAGCCAGGGAGCGGATTTTGCAGATTCGATAAAACCTGTGTTTGCGGAGGTGAAATATTTTGTTATTGAAAAGATAAGCACGGTTAAAATAAAATAAAAACCTGCGAAAATAAAACCGAATCCGACCATACGCCAGAAGAAGTGTTTCCCTGTCTTTAGTAAATCAAAAGGCGTTTGTTCTTTAGGGCCTTCAAGATATACTGTTCGCAGAAAACCATTAGATAGTATCATTGCCACTACCGTGAGACTCAGAATAAAAAGTATAGACGGTAAAAACATTGTTTTCGTTACATCAACATCAGGTTCTGTGAATCCAAACAGACTGTATGAAAGTTCGACTAAGGTGTAGAGGCCAATGATGAGAGTTACCTCAGGCCGGCGGGCTCTTAAAATAGCTAAAGTTTTTTGGGTCTCAGTCATTTCTTCAGCTTAAATAGTAATGTTTTCGTTCCTCACAAAGCGTCAACAGCTTTTGTTATCTCGCCAACTGAAAATTATCTTCACCGACAAGTTGCCTCATTTTTCTGCAGAAGTCAAGGTCGGGATTGACACTCAGGCCCTTGTCTGCGGCGGTGCTGACTCTCCCCTTGTCTGTCCTTACCGCGACGTAAACAGGGCTTTTACCTCTATGGTGCAGGCAGATACTTTTTATCATGGCTACTTTCTCTTTGGTAACGTCTTTGGCGTCCAGTTTTATTTGGACTTTTGCGGCCAGCTTTTCTCTGACCTGCTCAAGAGATATAAGTTCTGAAGCTAAGATGTTCGGCCTTTCCCTTCTGTGATCGAGCTTTCCTTTTACGAAAACAATTGTATCGGCAACTAATATGTCATTGAAGTTGTTCAGAACGTCCGGAAACATTACAACATCGACCTGTCCCTGCAAATCTTCCAGTACGAATACCGCCATTTTCGATCCGGCGTTTCGCCCTGTCTTTGTCAGGTTATATCGTATCTTTGCTATCATCCCGCCGATGACAATTTGCCTGTCCTGCGGTGCTTCGGCCAATTGCGAGCTGTTATTCGTGGAAAAGATATTTATCGTCTCAGCATGATGACTGAGCGGATTGCTTGTTACGTAGAACCCGAGAACCTGTTTTTCATAATTTAACATCAGCGGTTCGGGCCACGGCGGAACCTCCGGCAGACGTTGATGGTCTTTTGAATAATCGGTCTGCCCGGCCTGTCCGAAAAAGCTCATTTGCCCTTTTATTTTGTCGGCCTGTAAGCTAGCGCCGTTTTCCATTGCCATCTCAAGGCCGGCCGCCATCTGTGCCCGGTTTCCTCCGAGCCTGTCAAATGCTCCGGCCTTTATGAGAGATTCGAGCACCTGCTTGTTCGCGGCCCTCAAATCCACGTTTTCACAGAAATGGAACAAACTCTGGAATTTGCCGACTTCTTCGCGTGCAGAGATAATTTGCTCGACGGCCTTTCCGCCGACTCCTTTTACGGCTGCAAGGCCGAAACGTATAACACCGCGATTTGTTTGTTCTCCTGGTTCCTGTTTATACAGCGGCGTAAAATCTACTCCGCTTTCATTGATATCCGGAGCCAAAACTTCAATACCCATCTGGCCGCACTCGCCGATATAATCGACTATCTTGTCGGTGTTGTCCATCTCGTAAGTCAAAAGGGCCGCCATAAACTCAATCGGCCAATGGGTCTTCAAATAAGCCGTCTGATATGCGATAAAGGCATACCGGGTCGAATGGCTCTTATTAAAGCCGTACCCAGCGAACCGCTCGATGATTTCGAAAATCTCTTCGGCCTGCTTTTTCGTCAACCCTTTATCAACACAGCCGACTATAAATCTTTCCCGCTCCTTGGCGATGGTTTTGAGCTTCTTTTTGCTTATCGCCTTAATGAGAGTATAGGCCTCCCGCAGCGGAATATCACCGAGCCGGTTACAAATCCGCATCACCTGCTCCTGATACGTCATAATGCCGTAAGTCTCTTCGAGCACTTCCGTCATAATCGGGTGCGGCAGGCTCCATTTGGCCCCGTGCTTTCGATCGATATAATCCGGAATCAGTATCATAGGCCCCGGCCGATACAGAGCATTGGCCGCTATCAGGTCTTCGATACGGTCAGGCTTCATCTTCATAAGCAGGTTCTGCATACCGCCGGACTCGAACTGGAAAACGCCTTTCGTTCTCCCCGCCGCAAACAGCTCGAAAACCTTCCCGTCCGTTATGTCGATTTTTTCCAGGTCGATATCAATACCATGAATTTCCCTTACCAGCTTGCAAGCCCGCTCCAGTACACTGAGTGTCTTCAAACCTAAAAAGTCCATCTTTAGAAGGCCCACATTCTCCACCGTCGGCCCTTCGAACTGGGTTATAATGTCATCCGAACCGGAAGACTTATACAGCGGCACAAAACTTTCCAGCGGCTCATCGGCAATTACAACACCCGCCGCATGGACCGACGCATGACGGGCAAGGCCTTCAAGTTTTTTACTGATGTCAATTACTTTTCTTGTCAGTTCGTCTTGCTCATACGCCTGTTTTAATTCGGGCTCTGTTTTTAATGCTTTATCGAGCGTCATATCAAGCGAGAAAGGCACAAGCTTGGCCAGTCTGTCCGCCTCGCCTAACGGCAAGCCGAGTACCCTGCTTATGTCACGGATGACCGCCCGCGCCTTCATCGTTCCGAAGGTTATTATCTGGGCGACGTGACCGTATTTTTGGCGGACATAGTCGATGATTTCACCACGGTGCGCCTGGCAGATATCGATATCGATATCGGGCATTTCGTTTCGGTGCGGGTCCATAAACCGCTCGAAGAGTAAATCGTAGCCGATAGGGTCAACATCACACAGTCCCAGGCAGTACCCCACTAATGTCCCGACCCCGCTGCCCCTGGCGCCGATGGGTATATTGTTTTCATGTGCATATTTGCAGAAGTCCCAAACGATAAGAAAGTAGCTGGCGAATCCTTTTGATTCGATTACTTCCAGTTCATGGTCGAGTCTGCTCTTGATTTCGTCGGTAATTTCACCGTATCGCTTTTTTGCCCCTTCATAGCATCGTTCGGTCAGAAACTCTTCCGGCGTCGAGCCTTCCGGCGGCTCGAAATGAGGCGCGTGACGCGTTTTTAAATCAATCTCGACATTGCAACGCTCTGCAATTGCCGTAGTATTATCACAGGCATCGACGGCTTCGGCAAAAAGCTGACGCATTTCCTTCGGACTCTTGAGATATACGTCGGATGGATAAATCATTCTGCTCGGGTCATCGGCCCTTTTGCCGGTGCTTATGGCACAGAGGCAGTTATGTGCCTCGTGGTCGTCTTCTTCAAGAAAGTGAACATCATTTGTTGCTACTGTCCCGAGCCCCATCTTTTTCGCAAGGTCAATCAGCCCCTCAGTGACCTCCGGGTGGTCTCCTTCGTGTTTTTGTATCTCTATAAAAAACCGCTCCGGCCCGAAAATCTTCACAAAACTTTCCGCCGCTGCCCGCGCCGCCTTTTCATTCCCTCTGGCAATTTCCGCCGTAACTTCACCTTTCAGACATGCCGATGTACATATAAGGCCTTCGTTGAACTCGGCGAGAATCTCCTTATCGATCCTTGGCCGGTAATAAAATCCTTCGAGATAACCGGCACTGGAAAGCTTGAGCAGATTGTGATAGCCGGCTTTGTTCTCAGCTAAAAGAACTAAATGATATGCAGCATCGGATATACTGGTCTTTGTCCTGTCTAATCTGCTGCCCGGCGCGATATAAGCTTCGATACCGAGTACCGGCTTTATATGCGCTGCGATTGCTTTTGTATAGAAATCTATAACGCCGAACATATTACCGTGGTCCGTTACCGCAACAGACTCCATATCCAGCTTCTTACAGAGCTTCAGCAGTTTACCGAAATCGATAGCCCCATCCAGCAGTGAATACTGACTGTGCAGATGAAGATGCGTAAATCCTTTATTTGCCATAACTTATGCCGTCCTTATATGCTCCGTTATCAACGTCTGTATCATAGATTGATACTTTGTTGTTGTCAATCTCTAATCTCTAATTCACCAATTCTCAATTCTTACTTCTCAATTCTAAATTAACTAATGGGGTCATTCATGTAGGGGCAATCCCGTGTGGTTGCCCTGATGTGTGGTTGCCGTTATCGTTGTAGGGGCGGTTCCTGAACCGCCCAATCTGAAATCTGAAAAATCTCAATCCAAAATAGTCAATAGTAAATATTAAATCGAAAGGGTTTACCCCCGAGTGCTGCTAACTTGGCCTATAACAGGGGGCCGAATACGACGGCAATAACAACCTCACACGCAAATACATCCACGGTGCGCGCGTTGATGAGATGGTCTGTATGATAGACGTCGCAGATAGTAACGCCGTCTATTACTATCACTACGATGGTTCGGGCTCTGTTGTGGCCTTAAGTGATTCCTACGGCAATAGCTGCCAGAGCTACGAGTACAGCGCCTATGGCCAGGTCGCGGCCTCAGACCCCAATTTCATTGCCAATCCCTACATGTACACCGGCCGAAGGTTCGATTACGAAACAGGACTATATTACTACCGCGCCAGATACTATAATTCCTATATTGGCCGGTTCTTACAGACCGATCCGATTGGCTACGGCGATGGCATCAATTGGTATGCGTACTGTGGGAACAATCCACTAAACTATCTGGATCCATGGGGAAATTATGATATATCTATATCAATTCCATTGAAAACCGTATGGGACAACGCTACATCTAATGAATATTTAGCTACACATCCTGATTATTCGCATAAGATAGATGTTAATCTGTATCTTAAGGCTGCGGGTTTTTATGAGTTGTATCAAGATATTACTCTTGAAAGTGTAAGCTATAGCAATGGTCATTACGATTGCGTCTTCAAAGTTCCAGACGATGACGATAACTATAACGATATCGAAATGGATATCGTTTCAATTGAGGGCGTTTCAGTATTAAATGTCAACAACTCAGAGGGCGTAAATACGGTTATGCTTGATAAAAGATTACATGACATGATAGACACTTCTGCTACTCGTGCTACAGCTACATCGACTAAAACTTACAAGTGGTTGATTTGGCCAGGTGTCGCTGGAGGCCTAACTGGGGCTGCGGGTGGATGGATATTAATTAAGGTTGGCGCTGCTTCATCTTGGCATCCTATTGGTGTGGGCATGGCTGTTGTAGGAGGCGTAGTGGTACTTGTCGATGGTCTTGTCTATATTTTAGCACCCCGTGGCAATATCCCAAACTATACCGAAATCGAAGAGGCTATGAGAAGGGCAGATGAAATGGCAGAGGATATTGCTGGAGAGGATGTATATATAATCGATTAGTAATGAGATATTTTATCATTTCCACTGTGATACTCTAAGGCGTATTAAAAATTGTAAATATATGACGAACGCGGACAGAGAAATACTGAAATAGCAATCATGTTGACACTTAGATGGCAGTTGACTACAATTGTTAATCACAATATCTTCAGTAAATAAAATTCAAAAGGAACAATGTAGAGATAATAGAGAGGATGTCATGAAAGAGCAGGACAAAAAAATGATTGGAAATATCGTTGTTATGGCTGTTTGTCTAATTATGCTTGTTTTTGGCACTTTTTGGAAGAAAATAGGGCTGGAGGGCAAAGGTATTTTCTTGATCATGTGCTCCTTGTATTTAGCAATGTGGTTACAAGCGGGAATAGTGCGCGATGATATTAAGGCAAAATTAGAGGAAATAAAAGAAGAAATAAGCAAAGGTTGTGCTGTTGAAAAATCCGCTTCGACAAATAAAGAACAATGAAAGGACAGCCACTATTTCTGGTGGCTGTCTTTTGTTATTTCCGGAATATAATAACCAGCATGAATTGGAATAATAGGGAGCGTGCATCTGTAGTTTGTAGGTAAAACAGGCACAAAAATTGCCTTTCGGTAATAGGGACGCACCTGCTCTGTATAGAACATGAGAATACTAGGAATACTAGGGACGCACCCTATTTTTTTAGTTGTCATTGACCCTCTGGTCTGCTAATTTGG
>JACNGQ010000005.1 GCA_014384025.1 Planctomycetota bacterium
CAGACTTTGACGCGACAAAAATATTGCTTCAAAGTCTTAGGGTAACCTTCCTGTTATTAAACCAATTCATCTATTATAACAAGTATGAAGATTATGCGTCTAAAAATCTTTGTGGTGACTACTTAGTTTTCATATTTTACCCATTTTTGGGCCAGAAACGGTGATATTTATTGAAAAATAACTTCTTTTTTTCAAAAATAATTATTCTTGACAGAGTAAGAAGAATTAGGGATTTGAAAGCTTTTTAGAAGATTTTGAGTGTTTATTCGCATACCTGCTTAACCGAACTTATAGAAGTTAATCCGTCCGATAAAACGCAAAAATCTCGAATATGGGTAGTCAAAGACTCTACTTTTAGGTGACTTTCGGGATTTCAAGCGACTTCGACCAATTCTTGTCTTGTCTCTCCAGGTCAACCAGTCCTTACCACAATAGACATATACGGATCGTTGTAGCACAGTACCAAGCGAAGGCTGTGGGCACGAAGGCTTACAGTCTTTTGGGGTTCCCGCTGTCTTCGGACTCCTGTGGGCGGAGGCTCCTCTTTTTCATAATCCAAAATTTTTGGTTCAACTGCAAAAACGATTGCGCAAACCACGTAATTTTAGGATGTCATTCAAGATTCTCCGGGGCAATGCCGCCGCAGTTGTCAGAGAACCGCAACTCAATGTGCTGCTCATCTCTTACAACGCCACTGATAATAATCTGGTGAATCTTCTTGTCATCGGCTGCCTGTATTCTTCCGTCCGATTTCGCCTATACTGATTGACAACACACCAAATTTCCAAAATCTTGGGACTGCAGAGCAGCCGACAAGGCCGCCATCCAGCGGGTGAGAGTCCCGCCGTGCCAATTGCCCGATTCAGGCACGTAGCGATACCACAGCTCATGGTGGGTAACCGCATGAGTTCTGCGTGGCGTAAACGGCCCGGCCGCCCCGGACATTTACGTTCAGTGGTGGGTGCAACCTGAGGGTCTAGCAAGTATGGGAGCTTGAACATAATGGAATGACTGCAGCCCCGAAATAGTTTCGTCGTTGAAGTTGCATATCGACGGTTTTTGGCGTGCCGAACCTTTGCTGTCTGAGGTGAGGCCGAAGCCCTTCAAGAAGAAACGGGTAAGCGCATCGAAGGGATGCTGCGGGGCAGGGGGTCCAGGCACCTATACAAGGATTGCGGAGATAACGTCGGGAAGGGCCATCTGCCGGAAAGGGATTTGTTGACAGAAACTCAACAGCCGAAATTATGCGAGGAATGATTTTCCTGTCGAGTCGTTTAAGCTCCCGCAAGGCTGATGCTTTCCATTCAATTTGATAGGTAGCCATTCCGTTTTAACTCTGCCACGACATCCGCATGGGGTATAACAGGCTCCTCCCGCCGCTCAGCAAGAACCGCCAAATCCTGCAGGTCCTCGATAAGCTCCTCATACTCTTCAATGGACAATATGACAGCCTTTTTCTCCCCATTGACGTCTATTACATATTCGGGATTCAACTTTGGTGCGGAACGCATAATATCAACCTCAGTCTTTTCCGTATTTTGCTATATCAGCGAAAATACTCTGATTCTAACTCTTACCGGAACAATTATAACAAATCGATTTAAAACATACAATCCAACTCTCGCACTCACGCACTCTCGCACTTTCGCACTACCGCACCAAAAACGCTCCTCTGCGACTAACTCCCTTCATATTCATACCTTATGCACTATTCTTCGCACTTCCGCACTTTCTATTATTTGTTCTCACCACGAAGGACACGAAGAGGGCGAAGGGTATAATGTTTTACTTCTCTTCGTGGTTTAGTATCCGACAGGATTTACAGGATTTACAGGATTAACGTGATCCTTTGTTTCTTTTGCTACATATTGAGAATCTTGTTCATCTCGTCCAAAAAAACTTAGACATGCTCTACCCCTTTGCACCTATGTGCCTATCTTAAGATACGCTGCGGTTTGATTCCGGATGCTTGATACTCGATCCTTTGTGCAGGCTTTTGACTTTTTCAGGTGATGTCCAAAAGGGCTTACCTTCAAAGGGTTGTTTACGGTATATACCGATAAATTTCCCGCCGGTGCAGGCAGCGAATGAAGGTTACAATCCGGCCTTCTACTATAATACCAATGCGATAGTCTCCAATTCGAATCCGGTAGTATTTCTCACTGCCCTTGAGTTTCTTAAGGTTGCCGATAGACCGAAGAGTTTCGGCCTTTTCCACATCCGTGATCGTACTTTTGATTCTTTCCTTAAGCTTTTTGCTGTGTAGGGTCTTGACGTCTTTGAGAAAACTCTTTTTGAACTCGGTCTTCAACTATCTACTCCAACGCCTCAAGAACTTCATCCTTGCTAACTATCGTACTTCCTTCGCCCTCTTTGATGGCTTTGGCTAAGGCAATATCTTCTACAGCTTCCGATAGCAGGTCTCGGATCAGTTCAGCCCGTTCTTCTAATGCTTCAACGAGTGCTTGTTTTAGCAGCACCTTAAGTTTTTCCTCATCTATCGTTATTGAACCCATAACATGCCCCTGTGAATAAAAGAATACTGTTTGCTTCACAGCAAATCTTGAATAATTATATTATAAATCAAGCCAAAGGGCAACAACTTCCGCACT
>JACNGQ010000219.1 GCA_014384025.1 Planctomycetota bacterium
GACGCGGTGAATGTGTTCCTGAGCCTTGTACACACCGCCCGTCAAGTGATGGGAGTTGGGAGTACCCGAAGTCGGTTTGCTAACCCTTAGGGGAAGCGGCTGCCGACGGTAAGCCCGATGACTGGCACTAAGTCGTAACAAGGTAGCCGTAGGGGAACCTGCGGCTGGATCACCTCCTTTCTAGGGATAACTAGAACGATGCCTGCTTTTCGAGGCAGGCAGCGATTAGTCAGGCCTTTCGCTGCTATGGCTTAACTGTTCTTGATACTAAAAGCCCTGCGTTTCGACGCAGGGCTTTTTTTGTTTTAAATTTATGATTTTGAACCTTTGATATTGTTTCGGATTTAGAGCTTAGAATTTCGTATTTCCGGCCAAAGGCCGGTGTCGGGCCATTTTTGGAGTTTACCCTGAGTTTATCCCCGGTGATTGCTCTCTGGCTTTTCTGCCGGGGAATGTTAGCTCACATGCTTTGGCGTTTACCCTCGGGTGTGCTTACCTGTTTTTCTGCCGGGGGTCGGGGGCTTCACGAGATGCGAGATACGCGGCCTTTGGCCGACACGGAGCGTTTTTTTTATGTGCCAGTCTTTCTAACCGTTTTTGTTATTGTGTAAATTAGAGCAGACAATGTGGTTAGAAAACCTGCTCTGGGGATGGTTGCGTATGGGTTGTCTGTTTTAGTGCAAAATTCAATGCTGAAACCTTCTAACACTTGAACTCACCCGCTAAAACCGCAGGTTTTAGTCGGGTGGAGTGAATTGTTATGAGCTTTTATTTTGTTATTAATGTCTTCAAGATATTTAATCGATTCCTAACTCTTGATGCATTGCTCGCCATGCTTTTCCAAATTCAATTATTTCTAATGCTGTTTTTCGCTTGTCTTCAGGTAAACAATTGATACAAGTTGGATAAGTTACACCTTTATAATATTTTTTACATTTTGGACATAGTTCAATATTGTTTAAGTCAAAGTTAAAAGCACATTTTTTACATGCCGTGATTGTGTCATCAAATGAGAGATATTTTATATTGTCATTTAAGTAGAGCAAGAACGCTTCTTTCCCAATATTATCACTAAATTTAGTTTTAGCTTTTTCTCTTTGCAACCAATACTTCACTTGCGATAAATTTTGCTGATTCTTCCATTTGTCTTTTGATATAAAGCATTTATCATGAACCGCCGCGACATCTTCGTCTAAGTAAAATATTCCAATAAGTTCCTCAATTGTTTTATATATTGGTTCATCAAATTCTAGTCTACATTCTGTGCAAAGATATTGTGGCTTTTTTCTCATTCTCTTATTAGGATATCTGCAATTACATTTCGGGCATAATGGGACGGGAGCATAATCAAAGTTTTTTCTCACGTGGTCAATAAATTCTCGTTATTCAACAGAAGCGTTAAGATCTCTAAAAAGTCGAGTATATTTTTGGGTCACCTCTCGTTCGTACTCATTGTATTTTTTTGGGTGGGAACGATGCTGTAATGTTAATGTTTCTAAGCCTCCACATATTTCGCATTTATTTTTAATAATTTTATTTCTTCTTTCTTTCCAATCTTTTGTATGCCACGATCTTTCCCCATCTTTATAATCATTCCAATATATTTCTTTTGCACGGTCTTGAGTAATCTCTCCATTAGCTAATTTTTCCTTTAATTCGATAAGTTCTATAAATGTCAACATAATCCACCTTAACCTTATTTTTTAATTATTTTTTCTCATAACTATGTATATATGGTTTCCAGATAAGAACCCACAAGCGCCTGATTGTCGGTATAACACCCCTTTGTTCAAAGTCCATAAGTAATTCCTTGTCAATGACTTAAATCAGTTCTCCTTCTTATTATGGGGCTTATATGGTTTCCTTATAACATCTATAACTTCTCGTCATTCAGATAAATCCTAGCCGCTTTTGCATACATTCAGAATATAAACACATTAAAATCTGTCAAACATAAAAATAATAGGCGACGGTTTACTGAACCGTGGTTGGTTTTATGTAACTATGTACAGATAAGCTGCTTATTAACCTGTATTATACTTGATTTCTTCTGAGTCACATACTCTGATTAAAACTTTTTTTTGTTACATAATATTGTCTTTTAAGACAATCTCCAGTAGAATTACAAAAATGGATAAAGCAATGATCAAGCGGATAAGAAAGGTTCTGTCATAGGTATGGAGAGAGTAAAGGAAATTCTGCGAATTATAATATCACCATCTGGTGCAACTATTGCTATCTGCGCGACCTTGATTATCCTTCGGAATTCTATAAATGGTCTCACTGAACGACTAATCACATCTAGACGTGGCAAGGCTAAGTTCGGGCCTGTTGAAGTTGATTTTGAGGAACCGCCTGAGCAAATCCAAAGGGATGTACCGAAATCCAAGGAGCCAGAACCCGAAAGCTCAAAAGAGACAGAAACTCCCGTTACCGAGCAAGAAGCAAAACCACTATTGAATCAGGTTTTCGATCTATTATACGCCGAGAATAACTACCAAGAGGCACAAAAGTTTTTTCATGAACAGGTAGAACCGAAACTTGATGAGGATGAAAAACTTGTGTGGAAAGCTGTTATTTTGAGGATTTCAAGTGAAATAGGTGATTCAAACGCACTTGATAAACTTAAAACAATCGTTAAGGAAAATGAAACAAATCCGAAATTGATTAGACAACTTGCGCTCCGGTATAGAGACATGGGATTATTTGAAAAATCTAAAGAACAGTTTTTACTCGCAAAGGATAACCTAGATATTAATGACAAAAGCCAAAGAGACTTGATAGTTGATTGTTATATTGGTTCAAGCATGTGTTTAGCTAATAACAATGAATATATTGATGCTATAAATATGCTTAAGCAAACACTAAGAAAGAATGAATTTCAGGCTCAAAGAGCTAAGATATTAAGAGCAATGGCAAATATTGCAAAAGATAATAATGAATCGGATGACTTTATTTGTTATGCTGAACTTGCATTGAATACAAATCCGCTTGATATAGATATTAGATTCAGTATTGCTTATGTTTATAATGAAATGGGCAATGGAAAACTAGCGCTATTGCACTATAAGCAATTATTAGACATATCGACAAATCATGCTGTTGCATTGAATAACCTTGGCGTTTGTTACAGCAATTTGAAGCTGAAAGCAAAGAGTATTAACAGCTATCTTAGATCCGCGGAAGAAAAAGAAACTCTTGCTATGAGCAACCTGGCTTTTAATTACTTGGATGCTGGTTTTATAAAAAATGCTAAAGAACTAATAGATAGAGCTAACAAACTATCAGCGGAAGGCATTGAAGTAAATCCTAGAATCGGAAGTGTTTCAGGGAAACTCAAAGATTTGAAAGAAGAAGAGGAAAAAGGCGAGACTAAGTTCTTGAAAGAAGCAGAACGAGAAAGAAAATTCAGACTTAAATATTCAGAAGCGAAATTGAGTGAAAAAACCATAAGCAAAAGTGACTTGCAAGGGCCTTGGGATACTCCTTGGGGAGAAGCTAAAATAATCCTTTATGAGAAATCAGAGTCTTTTAAAATCAACCTTCATACAAAAGAGGAAGATAAAATCGCATCCGCTTTGAGTCATTCTCTTTCTTCATCTTATGGTTTCGCAAAACCAGCTAAGATATACAAAGAAAGGTATATTGTAATCAATGGGAGTATAATTGGCCTAACCAGTAAATACAGCATACAAATTGATGATACAGAAAAAACTACAATACTTGGTGGTGGAAAAATATATAACGCAACAGGTTATATGATCATAAATGAAAGTTGTGATCGCATAGAAATAATGGAAAAGACGTCGGATGATAAAACAGAGTTCAAAGAGTGGATAAAAGTTGATGGTGTCGAACCAGTCAAATCTGAAGTGAAAAACAGCGACTAATTAAGAACATATAGATTTCTTCTTACAATTGTATACTCAACCGTCGTAAAACCTCTCAAAAACCCAAAAAAACTACCAAAAACCATCAAAATCAACCACATTTTCACCCAAAATCCCCAATTTCCAGCAAAAACCACTCAAAACCACCAAATATCCCCATCAATAATACGCAATACGCATCACGCAATACTCAATACGGCTGAAAATTCTTCGAACTTTCAGCCAAAAACGCGCATAGTAAAAAACAAAAATAAAATATTTCCAAAATTTTTATCTCCTTCCATAACAACGACTTACGAATAATAAGCCCAAAAAAATGGCCGAATTTTCGGCTCAAAAGTGCACACTCGTCTAATTATAGAGGGACTACTTTTCTGCCCCCACCGAGACAATATGAAATATGAGATCTGAGATATGAAATACCCAATAATCAATCTAAAAATCCTCTATATTTGTAGAGATAGCTCTACACAATCAAATTGTATCTGCAATCCTTGATATGAAAAGGCTTTTTGATTAAACTGTGCTGGTCAGAATACTGATCTGCATACATGGTTTAGAAAGCTGGATCCGGTGATTTATGTTTAAGTCAGTAGTAGGATTTATTTATCGCGAGCTGACTCTTAGCAGAAAAGCACTATAACAAAGATATAGGATGCAGCCATGGCCGTCTCAGAAGGAGATATTGTGAAAACATTAAGCCAACAGATTCTACTT
Organism: Planctomycetota bacterium; assembly: GCA_014384025.1. Taxonomy (GTDB): domain Bacteria; phylum Planctomycetota; class Phycisphaerae; order Sedimentisphaerales; family Anaerobacaceae; genus NIOZ-UU13. Next base: position 4,608 of record JACNGQ010000219.1, read on the forward strand.
GGAGCATTGCTGTGTTCTACTTTCACCTCTACAACAATGGCAAGGAACACGACAGTACCCGTCCCATCGAATGCTGGCCGAACCATCGAGACTGAGGCACCATCAGACTACATGATAGATCGCCGGGCATTAGTCAGGCGGCATAACATTACCCTCAACAAACCCGACCCATTGACACCACTCAGTATCGGAAACGGTGAGTTCGCCTTTACTGCTGACATCACGGGACTTCAGACATTTCCAGAATACCATCAGCAGGGCATGGCTCTGGGTACGCAGTCTCAATGGGGCTGGCACTCGATGCCGAATCCAAATGGATACAAGCTGGCAGATATTCTTGACGACTATGCAGTGGCAAGGCGCAAGGTCCCCTATGCCTCGGACAAAGACTATTCCCGCGTGTATTCTCCTGCTGCAACCTGGCTTCGTGAAAATCCTCACCGTTTACACCTTGGACAAATCGGATTTCGAATTACCAAAGCCAACGGCTCGTTAGTAGGTATAGATGATCTCACAAATACTTTTCAGACCTTGGATTTGTGGACGGGATTGCTTACGAGCAGATTCGAAATTGAAGGCCAGACGGTGAAAGTACAGGCCGTGTGTCATCCGGATCGCAACATCCTTGCGATCCGTGTTGAATCGTCACTCTTGCGAAATGAACACTTGTTGGTATCTCTTGCATTTCCATACGGCAAAAGCGACTGGAGCGATGCAGCGGATTGGAACAATCCGCAAAGCCATACAACGCGACATCGGGTCGAGCACGGAGGGGTTGATTTTGTCCGGACACTCGATGATGACCGATACTATGTACGTATTAGCTGGTCATCGGGAGACAATATCCGAATCGAATCACAGCATAAATATGATATCTTGAGCAAGGACGGTCAACCTCTGGAGATTGTATTTGACTTTTCTCCAAAAGAGATTGCCGAGCTGCTACCTGATTTTCAGACAGTTCGTGCAAAAGCCAGTCATCACTGGAGGCAGTTCTGGACGAGCGGCGGTGCGATAGATTTTTCTGAGTGCTCCGATCCGCGTGCTGCCGAACTCGAGCGCAGAGTAGTGCTGTCACAGTATCTGACTGCCATCCAATGTTCGGGAACCTGCCCACCGCAGGAGACAGGATTAGTTCGCAACAGTTGGTACGGTAAGTTTCACCTGGAAATGCATTGGTGGCACGCAGTTCATTTCGCCTTGTGGGATAGATTGGAGCTTCTGGAACGCAGTCTGCCCTGGTACGAATCGATTCTCCCTGTGGCGAAAGCTACTGCAAAACTCCAGGGCTATAGAGGTGTTCGTTGGCCAAAAATGGTTTCACCGGATGGACGGGATAGTCCGAGTACGGTCGGCGTATTCCTTATCTGGCAGCAGCCACATCCGATTTACTATGCCGAGTTTTGTTACCGTGCTCACAGAGATCGGGTAATCCTGGAGCGATTCCGGCAGATTGTCTTTGAGACAGCAGAGTTTATGGCTTCGTATCCGGTCTGGGATGAAAGCAACCAACGTTTTGTGCTTGGCCCGGCGTTGATCCCGGCGCAGGAAAGCTATGGAAACGACCGCGCACGAAACCTCAATCCCACCTTCGAACTCGCCTACTGGTACTGGGGACTGGAGATCGCACAAAAATGGCGAGAGCGGCTCGGCTTGGAACGTGACATCAAATGGGACAAGGTAATGCGATTCCTTTCCCGGCCGACGATTCGAAACGGCGTCTATACCGGAATAGAAACACCTCCCTATACAATCTTCCGTGACCACCCTACTATGGTGGCTGCGCTCGGATTCGTCCCTGAGACTCCACTAATCGATCCAAACACAATGAAACGAACTCTGGAGCACGTACTACGGACATGGGATTGGGCGAGCACGTGGGGCTGGGACTACCCGATGCTCGCGATGACTGCTGCTCGACTCGATGAACCGGAGAAAGCGGTCGATGCGTTGTTTATCAAATCACCGAAGAACCGGTATCTTGCTAACGGACATAATTTTCAGTCATACCGGCTGCCTTTATATTTGCCGGGCAACGGCGGCTTGCTAACCGCCGTTGCGATGATGACGGCGGGATGGGATGGCTGTCCCGACCGTCCGTCACCCGGATTCCCGGACAACGGAAAATGGAATATACGCTGGGAGGGACTCAAGCGTATGCCCTGAATGGTCGCACAAATGGAGCACTGTTGGCACACAAGCTACGAGCAAAAGTCGTACGGTTGATTGAGTAAGAACATTAGAACCGAAGGAGCTATAGAAGATGGAGAATACACGAACTACCTTGAAGAGCCGGTTTACTTTCCTGGTTTTATTGCTCGGTTGTGCTACGACACTGAGTGCGGCAAGGACACAATTGCGTTTGGCAATCATTGGTGATTCCACTGTTTGTGAATATCCCCTTGAACATGCCTGCCGTGGCTGGGGACAATATATCCAGGGCTACTTCGAGGACACAGTCCAAGTGATCAACCTCGCCAAGAGCGGCAAGAGCACCAAAACATTTATCAACGAAGGTCTCTGGGGTAAGACACTGGAGGCCAGGCCAAACATTATGCTGATTCAGTTCGGTCATAATGATTCGCATGCTCCGGATAGACCGGAGTCAACTGATGCCGACACAGATTTCCACGACTATTTGCGGAAGTATATAGACGAGGCACGAGCGGCAGGTGTAACACCTATCCTTGTGACACCTGTGCAACGGCGGACTTATGGTTCGAACGGCAAGTTGAATAACAGTTTACTTCCGTATGCAAATGCAATGAAAGCCATGGCCCTGGAGAAAAAGGTGGACGTTGTTGACCTTAATGCTTCAAGCGGAAGGTTATATGAGCAACTGGGAACCGCCCCTAACAAAGTAGTAGCAAACGCTCCACATGATCGCACGCACTTCAATGAGGAAGGCGCCCGCATGATGGCGCATCTGGTCATGCAGGAGTTGATGAAAATTGAACCGCATCTGACAAACGAACTGGCACCGGATGGACCACTGTCACTGGGTAATATAGCTTCGAAGCCGCTTTTTCGCGATCCGATACATGATGGCGCTGCAGATCCAGTGCTCTGTTGGAATCATGCCGAAGGAAAATGGTTTATGTTTTATACTAACCGAAGGGCAAACATACCTGAAACATCAGGTGTGACTTGGGTCCACGGCACAAAGATCGGCATTGCAGAGTCTTCAGATGGCGGCGCCAGCTGGAAATATCGGGACACAGCAAGCATTAAGTACGGCAAGGGCGAGTATAGCTACTGGGCGCCGGAGGTGATTGAGCACGACGAGACTTATCATATGTACTTGACCTTCGTACCGGGTATCTTTGCCGATTGGTCGCATCCACGTGATATCATCCATCTGACAAGCAAAGATTTACTGGATTGGAAATTCGAGTCCACTCTGAAGCTTTCATCCAACAGAGTTATTGATGCCTGCGTAATTCGGCTGTCGAATGGCACCTGGCGCATGTGGTATAATAACGAGGTTGATCGTAAATCAATCTATTATGCCGACAGCTCCGACCTGTACAAGTGGCATGACCGCGGCAAAGCAATGGGCGAACGTCCCGGCGAGGGTCCAAAGGTTTTTTACTGGAAGAACCGATATTGGATGATTGTGGATGTCTGGCAGGGCCTCGGGGTCTATGATTCTGATGACTGTGTGACCTGGACTCGACAGTCCAGGAATTTACTCGAAGAGCCTGGAAAAGGTCCCGATGATAAAGTAAAAGGAGGGCATCCGGATGTGGTTGTAAGTGGCGGCCGCGCCTACCTGTTTTACTTTACGCATCCTGGAAGGCGTAATGACAATCCGAAAAGTGATCTTTACGATCAGCGGCGCAGCTCGATTCAGGTTGTCGAGCTCACATATACTAACGGTCAAATAACCTGCGATCGTGATATGCCGACATACATCCGATTGCACCCAATCGGAAAGGGATCATGAAGAAAACATATTCTGATGTTCAAAAACAAACTATAACCAAACTTTGCGAATAAGGATTTTGATGCCATGAGAATGAAGAATATATTTCAGAAGATTTGGCCTTTGACTACGCTTGGACTTTGTCTCCTGGCTGCCGGTGTTTACGTAGAAACTTCTATGTCAATAGGTGCAGAAGTATCCTCTCCATCCGGTCGTACAGTATTGAACTTCAATAATCACTGGAAGTTTGCCAAGGGTGATATGAATGGAGCCGAGAGGCCGGATTTCGATGACTCGTCGTGGAAGGCAGTTCGTTTGCCGCACGACTGGGCGATAGCCGGGCCGTTCAATCCCAGGGAGAATGGCTACGCCGGAAAACTACCGTGGAAAGGAGTGGGCTGGTACAGAAAGACATTCACGCTCAATAGTCTATATAGCGGCCATCGAATTTACTTTGATTTCGACGGAGTGATGGCCTTCCCTAAGGTCTATATAAATGGCAAATTGGCGGGCCAATGGGACTACGGGTACATGTCATTCCGCATCGATGCCACAAAACATGTGAATTTCAGTGGCACAAATGTGATTGCGATTTACGTTGATACACGTCAACAAGGTACCCGCTGGTATCCCGGCGCGGGGATATATCGCAAAGTAACGATGACTATCTGTGAACAAGCACACATAGCACACTGGGGCACATTTGTCACCACCCCGGAAATTAGCGATTCCTCGGCAACGGTTCGAGTGCAATCAAAGATTGAGAACCATTTCGATGCCGAATCTGAAATTGGCGTTGAAGTCATACTGCACGATCCTGACAGCCGAAAAATTGCTACCATAAAACAAGACAACACTGTGCCTGCCCACGGCTCGTGTGAGCTGCATCAGTCATTCGTAATTGCCAATCCTCAGCGATGGGACATTACCGGTCCGAAGTTATACACGGCTAAGACAATTGTTAGTATTGGTGATAAAATCGTCGATTCAGAAATCACTCCCTTCGGAATCCGTACATTCCGGTTTACCGCCGATGACGGATTTTACCTCAACGGCCGGCGGGTTCAGCTATATGGCGTGAATCTACACCATGACCATGGACCTCTCGGAGCCGCTTTTTATACTCGTGCGATGGAGCGTCAGTTGGAAATCATGCGCGACATGGGTGTAAATGCCATTCGTACAAGCCACAATCCTCCGGCGCCGGAATTGCTTGATTTGTGTGACCGGATGGGATTTGTCGTATGGGATGAAGTTTTTGACAAATGGGATGACAAGGCCGGCCGCATTAGAGGTGAGCCGCCGCTAGAAGAGTACGGAGAAAAACAGATTAGAAATCTGGTATTGCGCGACCGAAATCACCCCTGTGTTGTCATCTGGTCCATCGGCAACGAGATTGGCAACCAACCTTATGATAGAGAAGGCAAATCACCCGAGAGAGTGAAATATATGAGTGATTTCGTGCGAAAATACGATCCGACGCGACCAGTTGGAATCTCCTGTCATATCCCCGGCACTGCTGACGAGCCTATCCTTGATTCGATGGATCTTACTGGCTGGAATTACGCCCGCAGGTATAGCCGGTACAGGCAGCGCTATCCCGACAAACCCATTATTTACAGCGAGTCAGCTTCGACGCTAAGCACACGTGGTTTCTACGAACCGATGCTTCCAAATGAAAAAACTCAATTTTCGAAACATTTGCAGGTATGCTCCTATGACCTAAATTCCGCGGCATGGTCTGACATACCAGATGTGGAATTCAAACTGATGGAGGACGACAGCTTTGTCGCCGGGGAATTCGTCTGGACAGGATTTGATTATCTGGGTGAGCCGACACCGTTTGCACAGGAAGCTCGGAGTTCATACTTCGGTATTGTAGATTTATGCGGTATCCCCAAAGATCGGTTTTACCTGTATCGCAGTTATTGGCGGCCCGACACCACAACCGTGCATATCCTGCCCCATTGGAATTGGCCCGACAACATTGGCAAGAAAGTTCCAGTGTTTGTTTACACCAATGGCGATTCGGCAGAACTACTGTTGAATGGTAAATCGCTTGGCCGACGGACAAAGGGCCGGCTACCAGAAAAGCCGGCCAACTTCGCTCTCGCAAAAGCTACGTTTGCCAGTTCTGTGGAAACGGACAAAAGCAATGTTTCTGCCAACGCCAATGATGCCGACAATTCCACGCATTGGTGCGCCGGCTCCGCGGACTCCGGCCAATGGTGGCAGGTTGATCTTGGTGAGGTCATGCCTGTCGGCTATTTGGCGATCGAGTTCGAAAAAGAGGCAAAGAACTATGGGTATCAGATCAAAGCCTCACCTGATGAGTCAAATTGGACTACTCTTGTGACCAAGAATACAAGCAGAATTCCCAGGTGGGGTGGACCAAGACATGTATTTCATGAAGTGAACGCGCGGGCAAGATTCTTACGTATTGAGTTCACTGCTATGCGAGAAGACACAAAGGCCGGCATTCGCGAGTTTGGTGCCTACCCGGAGAAAGTGGAATCAACATACTACGATGTGACCTATCAGTATCGACTACGGTGGAACGAAGTGATCTATGAGCCAGGCGAGCTCAAGGCTATTGCCTATAAGGACGGCCAAAAGATTGGTCAGACGATCATGCGCACGGCGGGTGAACCTGTTGTTATTCACTTAACACCCGATCGAAAAGAACTCTCTGCTAATGGAGAAGACCTTTGCTATATCTTGGTTGAAGCTCAGGACAAGAAAGGCACATTTTGCCCCTTGGCTATCAATCTTGTTAACTTCGAGATTGATGGCCCGGCAGAGATTATCGCGGTTGGCAATGGCAATCCCCTTTCATTGGAACCTTTCCAGGCGGATTATCGAAAGCTGTTCTATGGTAAAGCGATGTTGGTCGTGCGAACGAAAGAGGGTCGAGGTGGTCAAATACGAGTTAGTGCAAAAAGTGTCGGCTTGCGTGGAGCGGATATTGTAATCCGGTCTTCAAAATAGGCCTGCTTAATCGTTTCCGGGTATAGTAGCGCCACAATGGCAAAACTCTGAGTAGATATTATTTCTGCCTGAATGACAGACGAATTTTCATGAGAACGTGACTTATACTGATTGATTCATTATTGCGATTGCTGATTTCAACAAAAGAGCCTGTATGAACGCCTAAGTTTTTTGCAATGTGAAGAAGGTTTTGGTATTATGGTCTAAATGGAATGCCTGGCTTTGTAACCGGGCTTTTAATACCATCGATATGAGGCAGAAAAACCTGCCTTCAGCCTAAAGGAGGTTATGAAATGATAAATATAGCACAACTCGGTCAAAAGAAAAACGAATCGACAATCATGAAGAAAATATTGATTGTATCTACTATTCAGTTTGTAGTGTTGGCTTTTGTCTTGATTCCGGTTCAGGTGCAAGGATCCACAGTCAGCGTTAATCTCAATCAAACAGGTGAGCCCATTTCCAAATATATCTATGGCCAGTTCATCGAGCATTTAGGCCGGTGTATTTATGGAGGTATATGGGCGGAAATGCTGGAGGACCGGAAGTTTTATTACCCCGTTGACGGGCAGGCCCCGGCGTGGACTATGTATAAACCCGGTATGAGATCTTATGATGGTGAAGGCCATCCTTATGAGTTGTTGACCAGCTCACCCTGGATGATTATCGGTGACAAGAAGGCCGTATCAATGATGATGGAAAATTCTTATGTGGGTGAACACACCCCGAGAATCACTTTGACCGGAAACGGCCAGCCAGCCGGCTTGCTTCAGGAACGTCTGGGAATTCTCGAAGGCGAAAAATATACGGGTCGAATCGTACTGGCGGGGAATCTGCAAGCTGCGCCCATTGAAGTCAGTCTCGTATGGGGTGGTGGAGCGAGTGACCGCGAGACTGTGACGATTGATAAAATCGGAAAAACATACACAAAGTTTCCGTTACGTTTTGCAGCCAAAGGCTCAACTGATAACGGCCGTCTTGAGATTGTAAGCAGAGGCAAAGGGTACTTTATGATTGGCACCGTCTCGCTCATGCCTGCGGATAATATTCTGGGCTGGCGTGAGGATACGGTGGCACTGCTTAAGCAGCTTAATTCACCGGTTTACCGCTGGCCGGGCGGCAATTTTGTCAGTGGTTACAACTGGAAAGATGGTATTGGTGATCCGGACCGGCGTCCTCCTCGTAAAAATCCGGCATGGAAGGGCATCGAACATAATGATGTAGGTATCCATGAATTTATGGAGCTATGCAGTGAAATCAATACCGAAGCCTTTATAGCCGTGAACACCGGGCAGGGAGATGCTAAGGCTGCGTCCGAGGAAATTGAATATGTCAATGGCGACCCGGACACCCCTATGGGCAGATTGCGGGCTCAAAACGGCCATTCCCAACCCTTCGGTGTTAAATGGTGGGCCATCGGTAATGAAATGTACGGCAACTGGCAGCTTGGCCACATGCCGCTTGAAGAATATATGAAAAAGCACAATAGCGTGGTTGACACAATGCGCCAAGTGGATCCGACATTCAAACCCATCGCGGTCGGGGCCCGGGGACGCTGGAGCGAACAAATGCTTACTACATGTGCCGATCACATGAGTCTTATCAGCGAGCACCTGTACTGGCAGGACAGAGACGATGTGATTTCACATGTTACGCAAATTTCCGACAGAATCCGTGATGTGGCCGAAGCTCATCGTGGATATCGCAAGACGATTGCCTCGCTTGCAGGCAAAGACATTCGTATTGCAATGGACGAGTGGAATTATTGGTATGGTCCGAACGAATATGGAGAGCTGGGCGTGAGGTACTTTCTTCAGGATGGCCTTGGAATTGCGGTTGGCCTCCATGAGTTCTTCCGTAATAGCGACATTTATTTCATGGCCAACTACGCACAGACCGTCAATGTTATTGGTGCCATCAAAACTACAAAGACTCAAGCCGAATTCGAAACCACAGGTCTTGTATTAAAGCTTTACCGGGAATGTTTCGGCGAAATACCGATTAAGGTAAGCGGTGACTTCAAACCACTCGACGTTGCCGCTGCTTTGTCAGGGGATCGTGACGTTTTGACTGTTGCCGTCGTTAATCCGGGCGGAAAATCTCAGCCCATTACTTTGAAGTTGAGTGGTGGAGAGCTGACCGGCCGGTGGCAAAAGTGGACATTTACAGGCCCGAACAAATGGTCATACAACGCGCCTGGAAAATCGCCTCAGGTTGAAATTACTCCTTCCTCATTTACAGGACTTTTGGGCCGGTTGGAAGCTGTTCCACTAAGCGTAACTCTTTACTCATTTTTCTTGCGATAATCTTTTAGACGTATAGTTTCTGCCGCAGAAACTCGTGATTAAAATATTTGTCGAATTTTACAACTACATTCGCTTGATGCTACAGGGGCGTTGAAATCAATTTATATTGTGCTACTTATATAGGCCGCAGCGTTTAAGAGTACTGTTTATGAACTCACATTGGAAATATCGGCGCTTTTGTTTAAGCCTATTGGCTACTGTCGTCGTGATTACTGTGTTCCCCGGTACCAGAGCAGATACGGGTATCCTGGAAAAAGCTGCAATTCCTTCCTTTCCAGGCGCCGAAGGTGCCGGAGCGTTTACACCCGGAGGCCGCGGTGGGAAAGTTTTCGAGGTGACCAATCTAAGAGACAGCGGCCCCGGTAGTCTTCGGCAAGCCATAGAAGCAGAAGGGCCGCGTATCGTAATCTTCCATATCTCGGGTATTATAATACTGGAGAAACTTCTTACAATTTCCAATCCATATATAACAATTGCCGGCCAGACCGCCCCTGGCGATGGCATTTGCATACGCGGCCAGACAACTGAAATCAATACTCATGATGTGGTGCTGCGTTATCTGCGTTTTCGTCGAGGCAATATAAGAGACCGCAACGATGCGCTGGGCGGCTACCCTGTGGGCAATATTATCGTGGACCATTGCTCCGCAAGTTGGGGATTGGATGAAAATCTCTCCCTTTACCGGTATATGAAGAAAATGCCCGAAGGCCCGGATAAAAAAATGCCCGTCGAAAATTTGACCATTCAATGGTGCATATCCAGCGAAGCTCTCGACTTGAACAATCACGCCTTCGGTGCAACTTGGGGCGGGAAAAACTGCTCATTTCACCATAATCTGTTTGCATGCAATACGGGCAGGAATCCCAGTATCGGCTGGGGGGACCATTTTGATTTCCGTAACAACGTCCTGTTCAACTGGCGACACCGTACTGTCGATGGGGGTGATGCAAGCTCAATGGTCAATATAGTAGCCAACTACTATAAACCTGGACCCGCTGTTGACGAAGGTGCTATTCGTTACCGCATTTGCAGACCTCAACACCTTGACATGTACAGCGAGGCTAATCGCGAAGGTAAATGGTATGTAGCGGATAATTTTGTTGTTGGTAACCCAAAGGTCTCAGCAGACAACTGGGATGGCGGTGTGCAGTTTGACAACTCCCCAACGCAGGCAAAGATTAAAGCTCTCATAACGAAGGTGCGAGCAAGTGTTCCAGTTCCGGCACCACCCATCATCCAGCAAAGCGCCGAGCAGGCTTATGAACTCGTGCTGGCCCATGCCGGCGCCACTCTGCCACAGCGTGATCCTGTTGACAGACGCATTATCAGTATCGTTCGCACCGGCAAACCCACCTTCAAGAACGGTATTATCGAGATCCCCTCCGATGTTGGTGGTTGGCCGCAGTATAAGTCCTCACCTGCGCCAGCCGACAGCGACCATGACGGAATGCCGGATACATGGGAAAAGAAATTCTCCCTCAAATGGAACGATCCATCTGATGGTACTACAGATGCAGATGGTGATGGCTACACGAATGTCGAGGAATGGCTTAATGGCACTGATCCAAAGCAGTTTGTGAATTACCGTAAGCCTGACAATAACATGAACACTCTGTCAATCGGTTTTGAATAACGAAAACAAAGCAGGTAATAAAGAGGTCTGCAAAAGGTATGATATCGTCCTGTGTTTTAAGATGCGGCCAACAGGATGAAAAGCAAAATACAAGTAATCAGTTGGAGGCTTCTGTGTCCAGGAGATTGATTTATCTGATAGTTGGCATGGTCTTAGTGGGGACCGTAAGTGCACGTAATGAACAGAGCCAAAGTGGTTCGATGTTTGTCCTTGATGCAGGTACTTTTAAATATCACGTTGATTTTTTCAACACGATGGAACCGGAAAACATCGTTAATTATATCTCGAATAAACGGTCGTGGGCATGGATGACCACAAATATTCCTTTCTTTGAGTGTCCCGACAAAAGCTTCGAGCAGATTTATTATTTTCGATGGTGGACGTTTCGTAAGCATATAAAGAAAACACCGGACGGATTTGTTTTTACTGAGTTTCTCGATAAGGTTGGTCATAGCGGCAAACACAACACAATAAGCTGTGCGCTGGGGCATCATATCTATGAAGGTACATGGCTGCATGACAAGCGTTATATTGATGATTATGCCCGATTCTGGTTTGTCGGTAACGAGGGCGATTTGCAGCCGCATTTTCATCAGTACAGCAACTGGGGGACAGAGGCACTCTATCGCAGGTATCTGGTAAACCAGGATAAAGCATTTGTGACAGGATTGCTCGATGCTTTTATACATGATTACCAGGCTTGGACAAAGGAGCAGAGTCTTAAGAACGGATTATACTGGCAATACGACGTACGGGATGGGATGGAGGAATCTATCAGTGGTTCACGAAAAACTAAGAACGCCCGGCCTCCTCTAAATAGCTATATTTATGCAAATGCAGTGGCTATATCTAAGGTTGCAGAAATGGCCGGCCGGCCGGCGGTTTCGAAGGAATATGCTCAAAAGGCAGCCGAGCTAAAGTCGCTCATTCAACAGCTAATGTGGGACAAAGAGGCCCAATTCTTTAAAGTACGACATCCGAATGGTGAACTGGCCGACGTGCGTGAGGAGATTGGATTCATCCCGTGGTATTTCAATCTGCCGGAGCCTGGGCACGAACACGCTTGGCAACAGCTCATGGATCCGAAAGTATTCAAGGCCCCAATGGGGATCACCACTGCAGAACGAAGGCACCCTCAGTTCAGAAGTCACGGCGTTGGGACGTGTGAGTGGGACGGTGCAGTCTGGCCATACGCGACGAGCCAGACACTGGTCGGATTGGCAAACGTCCTGCGAAACTACAAGCAGCAGTATGTTAGTGAGACAGACTACTTCGATGCGCTTATAACATACGCTCGATCTCATCGGTACAGAGGTAAGCCGTATATCGGGGAATATCTCGATGAGGTAAGCGGTAAGTGGTTGAAGCCGGACTCAGATAGGAGCCGATACTACAATCATTCGACTTTCTGTGACTTGGTTATTAGCGGGCTTGTTGGACTTGTGCCTCGACAAGATGAGACAATTACGGTTAATCCCTTGATCCCGCGGGATGCTTGGGACTGGTTCTGCCTAGATAATGTGCTTTATCATGGGCGGGTACTCACTATTCTGTGGGACAGAAGTGGTCAGAAATATCACAGGGGTAAAGGATTTAGCATCTTTTCAGATGGTAAAAAGATTGCTTGGTCGGATGAGCTGACACATATCACAGGTGCGCTTCCTTAGATACGCAGGGCAGATGTTGTGTTAATCCTTGGAAGGCTACAAAGTGCATATATTTTTGTGTAGGCCGCTATTTCTCTTCTTTTAATATACGAACCCCGCATACGCTACCTGTCCTCTGGTCTTCCCTTGCTGCAAACTTAACGGTAATCTTGTTCTTGTTTTTGATAAGTTCTTTAGGCAGCTTATAATCAATATTAAAAAGGACACGCCTTTGATCACGCTCAAGCTTCTCTAGTTTCTGCTCAGCGATTTTTTGGCTGTCAACCTCTAAGTCAAATATAGCCTCATTACGGTCGCCCACGTAAGAAACCCTTAGTATCAATGGCCCATCCGGCACTATTGTAAAATCATAAGAAAACCAACCGCCATCAAATGCACTCCGATTTCCGAAACCCTGAAGCTTGGGGTCAGCGTTTGAACTCTCGAATTGTAAATTATGGCCCACTTCTGATTCTTGCTCACCGGGCTGAACAAAATCAACTGTTCTGGCCTCGATCTTAAGTTTTTCCTGTTGAATCCTTTCATACTCATTTTTCTTTTCGTTCCATTCCTGAAGAGTAAAGATATCCCAAAAAATCGTATAACGTTTGTCATGCATATTATAGAATGGATAGAGTACAACGTCCCTGGGTTGGCCTACATTTGACAGCTTAAAGGTATTCGGCTTGTCGGAAAAAGGAACGATCCATTGCTCGATCGGTTTATGGGAAGTAAGCAATACCGGAACATACACCAACTCTCGAGCCTTAGGATCGTCAACAGGGCCTAATTCGCCTGCTAAAACAAGCGGTCCGAACATAACTGCAACGCGCTTGGGATTGTCGGGCATTGTCTCAAGCCGAAGAGTCATCGGAATACGTATATCAACAACATCGCCCTCCTTCCACCGACGTGATAGCCTGATGTAACTTGAGGATATGGAGGTCACCTGCTGTTCTTTACCATTTACTTTTACTTCAATTCCCTTCTGTGCCCAGTAGGGATAACGAATATTGAGGGCCAACTCGATAGCACTTTTACAGCTGAATGTCAGCTTTATTTTGTCCTCGTCAGGATATCCGGTGTTTTGTGTTATCTTCAAGCCCTTATTTTTCCAGTTTAGCTCTGAAGCAATAAACAGATTGACATATAATTCTTTATCATTGTGGTAATAAATGGAATTTCCATATTGTGAATGATTTTCCATGCCGCTACCGACACAACAGGTAAACCAGAAAGGGTCTTGATAGTTTTTGAAGCCGCCCATCTCCAGCGTCAAATTGTAAATTAATCGTCCATCACGGGGATGCTGTGATGAAAGGATGTGATTATACAGAGCACGTTCATAGAAATCTGCTACGCTTGCACGGGGGTTCCAACAGAATAAATGGCCAGTAAGTTTAAGCATATTATAGACATTGCAGGTCTCGGTTGTGTTCGTACCAAGACGTTCGTTTAACATGTCAGGCGAACCGAAATATTCATTAAAGCAATGGCCGCCGGTAACATAGGAATGATGATTGACTACCCTGTCCCAAAAGAACTCCGTGCCTATTTTACTGGAAATGTCACCCGTTAGCTCATGGATTCTTGCTAAGCCCACAAATTTTGGTATTTGTGTATTGGCGTGATAACCGGACAGGACATCTCTCCCATTGATCATCGGATCCATAATTTCTTTATGGTGGAATTTCTTAGCCATTTCCAAATATTTCTGCTCACCTGTATCTGCACTAAGGCCCGCTAAGGCCTCGGTGATTCCACCATGCTCACAATACATAACTTTCTGCATCTGCTCATCTGTTAGGTCATCAATTATAGTATCAAACCAATCAGCAAGCCTTCGTTCAACCTGCAAAGCTTTTTTATTTGAGCACAAACGGTATGCGTCCCTGAGTCCTGACATTTCCTTATGCAGGGTGTAAATAGGTACCCAGCAGCCGTTAAGATTAAATCTCTGCGTTGTAATTTTCCCTTCTGAAACTTCTTTGAAAAGCTCTTTGCCGCGGGGAACACACATCGCATAGCCATTGCCATTTCCCTGTTGACAGGCTTCAAGCTCATCAACAATATAATCAACTCTTTCCTTGAAAAGTTTGTCTCCAGTTGAGGCATACATAATTGAGCACGCACTTAGATAATGCCCAAGAGAATGACCGGCAATGCCCTGGGCTTCCCACCCTGAATAAGGCTCTGCTTTTTGTTCAAGGCCGGCTGTTGTACGGAATTTTGATAACAACCGGTCAGTCTCATAGTTTAATAGAGACCTGCGGTTTAAATTCTGGGCGTGTTTGAATGGGCCGTTAAGCAATCGCACCTGAGATAAATCAAATGGTTTAACCTTAAGAGCTTTTTCCTCAAAAGCCTTCATTCGAGGATCTTCCACATTAGCCAATGCCTGAATACGTAGCATTACAATAAGCGACAGAAAGAAAATAAATCGCATCTTCATATTGAACCTCCTAAAACCGATATTTCCCATATAAAACGCTTAGTTATTTTATCAAACTTCTTTATTTTCTTCATCATTCAAATGAAAAATCCTATAGAGACTTTGTTAATATAGCATGCGAGGTGTTTTATACACAAATATATCAAGAACAAATACACTCTTATAGCCCATTTTATTCTTGACGCGATACTGGCTAATTTGGTACAAAGGAAGTGAATTTAATGTGCGGATTCTGGTCCTTTTGGTTGAGGAATATGAGTAGTTTTTAGATGGAGGAGGACTTACATGTGTAAAAAATTGACTCATTTATTCTGTCTTGTTCTACTATTTAACCTGATCGGTGGTATTGTTGGGATTAACGTGACCGTTGCCCAGGATCTGCTGGTTGATTTAAGGGCAGAGGATTTACAAGATGGCACGAGTGTGACGATTTGGCCCAATCGTGGAGCACTCGATGATTTCATAGCTGAAGGTACACCTGTTGTTGAGGAGGTTGATGGAATTAAAGCTGTAACATTCAACGGAACCAGCTGGTTCGAAGGGCCGACATCCATTGAAGGCATAGAGGGAGCCGGCACTCGTACGATCGAAGTGTGGGCATACAATCCGGAAATACCCAGCGAAGAAACAATTGTTTCCTGGAGTCACCGGGGAGGCCCGACAGGTACCAATATCGCCTTCAACTATGGTAATAACGGTTCATTTGGCGCAGTTGGGCACTGGAGCACACCTGACATGGGATGGTGGGGAAGCCATTCACCTGCCCCCGCTGCCAACACGTGGTGGCAATTGGTTTATACTTATGACGGCTCTTCCGCTCGTGTATATATAAATGGTGAACAGGAAAGTGTCGTTGTGGTTGAGCTGAATACCCACGCCGGCAATATAATTAGAGTTGCCGCACAGGCTGACGATACCGGTGCGGGCGTGGCTTCGCAATTTAATTTTACCGGATCGATTTCATCAGTGCGAATCTACGACCGCAGCTTGACAGCGGCTCAAGTACAGGATTTGTTTCAAGGTATTCTTCCTACGTGGCTTAAAGCCGAGAAACCCACGCCGGATGATAGCGCCATACACTTGGATACATGGGCGAACCTTGGCTGGTCGCCGGGAAATTCCGCTGTCTCACACGATGTGTACTTCAGTGATAATTTCGATAGTATCAATGACGGCACTGAAGAAGCATTTCAGGATAACCAGACAACAACTTTCTTTGTTGTTGGCTTCCCCGGATTTCCTTATCCGGATGGTCTGATTCCCGGCACAACTTACTACTGGAGGATTGATGAGGTCAATGATTTAGATCCGGACAGTCCATGGAAAGGTGATATCTGGAGTTTTACGGTTCCACCCAGGAAAGCCTATAATCCTACGCCGGCTGATGGTACAAAATATGTGGATACAGATGCGGAACTTGGCTGGACAGCCGGTTTCGGTTCCAAATTACACACCATATATTTCGGTGATAATTTTGACGATGTCAGCAATGCCACCGGAGGGCTACCTCAAGGTACTACAAGCTATGTCCCCGGCCCACTCGAAGTAGGGAAAACTTATTATTGGCGAGTTGATGAGTTTGATGCCGTCACTACATATAAAGGTAACCTCTGGAGTTTCGAGACGATACCTGTTATATCCGGTACTGATCCCAACCTTGTCGGCTGGTGGAAATTTGATGAAGGATTTGGCACTAAGGCCCTTGATTGGTCGGGACAGAACAATCATGCCGATCTCGTTGGCCGGCCACAATGGATGCTTGGCTATGACGGCGGTGCGCTGAAGCTCGACGGCTCTGATGACTATGTGGCATTACCCATCGGCTCGGTCATCGATTCACTGACCAGCTCGACCTTCACAATATGGGTTGACTTTTCGAATGCCGGGGGGGCCTGGCAGCGCATCTTCGATTTCGGTACCGGCACCACAATCAACATGTTCCTTTCTCCCCGAATAGGTACGGACGGCCAGATGCGTTTCGCTATTACAACTGGTGGTAGTGGAGCCGAGGAACTGGCTACTGCACCGAATACTCTGCCCAGTGGTTGGCACCATGTGGCCGTGACTATTAATGCGGACGTTCGCGACATTAATCTGTATCTTGATGGTGTTGTTGTTGCGAGCAACAACTCTGCTACGCTCAATCCGCAAGCCCTCGGAACAACCTCCAACAACTGGATTGGTCGTTCTCAGTACGCCGCTGATGCGTACTTTAGCGGTTCTGTGGATGATTTTAGAATTTACAACTATGCCCTGTCACAGGATGAGGTTCAGGATACTATGCGAGGTGACGTCGCACTTGCCTGGGATCCCAGCCCAACTGACAAGTCAACAAAGGACATCGATGAAGTATTGCCCCTTAGCTGGTCACCGGGAGATAACGCATCACAGCATGATGTGTACTTCGGTGCCGATGAAAATGCCGTGGATAATGCCGATGCATCAGACACAACCGGAATATACCGCGGCCAACAGAGCGCTGCAAGTTATAATCCGCCGGAAGGTGTTGAATGGGGCGGTGGGCCTTACTACTGGCGGATCGATGAGGTTAATGCCGCGGGAACTATCAACAAAGGCAGAATCTGGAGATTTACAGTAGCCGATTATCTTACTGTAGACGACATGGAGAGCTACAACGACATTAATGAAGGTGAACCCGGCAGTAACAGGATATATCTGGCCTGGCTGGACGGATTCGACAATCCGGCGATAAACGGCTCTGTCGTTGGTTACCCTAATCCTCCATTTACCGAGCAAACTATAATTCACAGTGGTAATCAATCGATGCCTTTTGCATACGATAACGCTGTAGGGAAATCTGAAACCCAAAAGACCTTGACCTCCCGGCGAGACTGGACCCGGGAAGGTGTTGGTATACTGACTATCTGGTTCATAGGCGATGAAGCTAATGCTCCTGAGCCGATGTATGTTGTTCTAAATGGCAGCGCTGCAGTCACCAATGATAATCCTAACGCGGCACAGGTAACTACCTGGACCCAATGGAATATCGACCTCCAGGCATTTACCGGCCAAGGTGTGAACCTTGGTAATATCAATTCGATTACACTTGGCCTTGGTAACAGAAGTAATCCTGTAGCCGGTGGTTCGGGTATGATGTACTTCGACGATATCCGTCTGTATGCACCGGAGCTGGAAATCCCGTAAGCAGCAAATTCACAATTTGAAGGGTTAGGTTTTTATACCTGTTGAAAAAAATCCCGAGAGATCGGGTTTTTGGCACGTGGCCAAAGTATGGTAATTTTGCTTTTTATAAGGAGGATTGTTATGTGTAAAAAATTAATTTACTTGGTTTCTTTTGTTTTAGTGCTGAGCGCAGCAAGTAGAGTTCAGGCAGAGCCATTCAGCTTGGGAGCCATGGAAGATATTACGCTTGGTAACGATGCGCGATACGGACCGGATTCAAGCAGCAATGGCTCTGGTCTGGAAGCACGCAACATCCCTTCAAGACGCCACGTGGTGTTAATTAGCTACGATATCTCGGAGCTTAAAAACGAAGGAATATTTTCAAATGTGAGTTTCACACATTTCAGTCATGACCTGCATGGAGAAACAAATGTTTATGGTGTCATCGAGAGCTTAGATCTCCTCGAAGTTGAGTCCTTGACCTGGAACACTGCACCCGGTGTTCAGAATAATCCTACTCCGGCTCTTGACGCCCCGATAGAACTGGACTTCGCTGACCTGACAGATGTCTTATTAACATTTAGCGGGCCTGGACAAATTGGCGTAAGATTCTCAACCGATAAGAGCGATGCATTAGCAGATTTTCTCAACAGCGATTCGGATGGGGTTGTGACATTTTTATTGTCAGCAAGTGCAGAGAATAATCAGTTAATCGTCCGTTCAAGGGAGCACGCAGAGGGCGGTTCATTCCTTGAGGGTGAAATTGGGGGTTTTTTAGAAATGGCTCGGAGTCCTGAGCCTGCTGATGGTGCTTTACTTGCAGATACATGGGTAACCCTTGGCTGGAGGCCGGGAGATTTTGCCGTTTCGCATGATATCTACATAGGCGAGAATTTCGACGATGTAGATAATGGAAAAGGTGACACATTCCAGGGCAATCAGACAGAATCATTTATAGTTGTTGGTTTTCCCGGGTTCGCTTTTCCTGATGGCCTGGCTCCAGGTACGACATACTACTGGAGAATTGATGAAGTAAATGACACCGAACCTAACAGTCCGTGGAAGGGCCCAGTCTGGAGCTTTAGTGTACCACCGAAAACTGCCTATTTCCCTGAACCGGCTGATGGAGCCGAGTCTGTAGATTTGGACGGTGTTCTTAGCTGGACGGCGGGTTACGGTTCCAAATTGCACACTATTTACTTCGGTGACAATTTTGACCAGGCGGAAAATACTGTCGAAGGGATTACTCAGGGAATAACGACATATAATCCCGGAAAACTTAAAATGGCTAAGACTTACTATTGGCGAGTTGATGAGTTTGATGCTGCCCAAACATATAAAGGCGATGTCTGGAGCTTTACAACCGAAGGTGCAGTCGGAAACCCGAGTCCGACTAAAGGTGCAGTGGATGTCACTCAAACGCCTGTTTTAACCTGGACAACCGGATTTGGTGCTTCACATGAAGTTTACTTCGGCAGCGATGCAAGTTCACTTGAACTTAAGGGCACCGGGAACCTTGGTTCCGAGAGCTTTGAACCCGGACAGCTTGAGTGGAATACTATGTACTACTGGCGGATTGATGAGGCTAATAATGCAAACGCTGACAGTCCCTGGACAGGCCCCCTCTGGAGCTTTACCACTGCCAACTTCCTTATTATTGATGATATGGAGAGCTACAATGACATTAATGAAGGTGAGCCGGATTCTAACAGGATATATTTGGCGTGGCTTGACGGATTCGACAATCCGACAATAAATGGTTCTACAGTCGGTCATTTAGATCCTCCCATTGCAGAGAGGACCATTATTCACAGCGGTAATCAGTCGATGCCTTTTGCCTACGACAACACTGTCGGCAAATCCGAGGCTACTTTGACACTGACTTCCAATCGTGACTGGACTATAAATGGTATCAACACCCTGACAATCTGGTTCAGAGGTAATTCAGATAATGCATCTGAGACACTGTATGTTGCTCTCAATGGCAATGCTGCGGTCAATCATGATAATCCTGATGCTGCACAGATAAATAAGTGGACCCAATGGAATATCGACTTACAGATATTTGCCGACCAGAGCGTAAATCTTGCCAATGTCAATTCGATTACTCTTGGTCTTGGTAATAGGAATAATCCGATTGCAGGAGGCTCAGGTATGATGTACTTCGATGATATTCGTCTGTATAGATTACCGTAGCGAGAAGAAGCACCGAAGACGTCAGGTGGATTCTCGAAGGCCGGGACTATCTCAGACTGTAGTGGGAACTAATCCCTGAGAATTGATCTGCGAATATTTTTATAGCATCCTATGTGTAATTAACTGGAAGCTTATCTTACAGCCAGTCACCGGCCGGTATTTGATCCATCGCATGGCGCAGTACAGGATCAACATTCGTATATACCTTATTTGTCAGATCTGGTGAAGAATGCTCCAATAACTTCTGTGTGACAGCTGTGGATACGCCGTTCTGGGCAAGTACAGAGCCAAAGGTCTTGCGTAAATCATGAAATTTGAAATCATCCAAGCCAAGTTTCCGGCGTATCTGTTTCCATCTGTACCGGCTGAAATTATTATTAAATATGTTTTCTTGTTTAGCATCCAATCCGGAAACATATTTCTTCAGCTCAGTTGAATATAAGCATATATTTTACAAAAGGTTATGTGATTAATAGAATATTTTTCGCCGTATACTTAATCCGATAGAAGTAAAAAATTTCTGAGAAATGTTTAGATATTTGTAAAAAAATGACATTTATTCGGACTTGATATAGGCAAAACTTACATTTGTGGTGTCATTTTAGTGACAAGATGTCACTTGAAAATTGGGGGTGTTTTTCCGCTTCTGAAAGAGGTGAATATTCCTTCAGACTATCAATATGACTGCTTCCAAAATACTGATATTTCACCAAATATCCTGTCAGGTAGCTCGAATTTAAAAAAAGGCAAGAAGATAGAGGCAGATGCATAGTGTCTTATTGCAGGACATTATCTCATTTCGCCTTCTATCTTCTACCGCCTGTCTGCTAATCTTCAGATACTACTTGACCTCAGCCTTGATTTTCTCCATACGTTTGCGTACGTTCTTAAGCCGGTACTGATCCGGCTCACGTATACCTTCACATATATCAAGACATTTCTCATAAGCCTCCAGGGCCTTTTCGATTTGCCCTAATTCTTCATAAGCACGTCCAAGACAATAATGAGCATCATCGGATCCCTCCAGATGGCTAAATTCGCTGATATGTTTCAGGAAAGTGTCCAACATCTTGTCGAATTGCCCGATCTCCGGATAACACATTCCCACCATGTATAACATCTCCGCGCCAACCCGGCCGTTGTCCAGAGAACCATACTGTTCATAGCCCTGTTGATAGAGTTTCAATGCTTCGGTGTATTTCTTCTCCACGAACAACTGTCCGGCACGGTTGTATAGGGCTCGGCTTTCCTCGATGGCTTTTTCGTCGACGATGTTATAATCCGCCGGCACCTTAAAGGCATCAGAGGGAACCTCCTGATTGTATGTAAATGCCTGTGCATTCACACAGGGGTGCCCCTTCAACAACATCGTCGCTGTTTGAATCAATTTACTCTCATCATCAACGACAATGGAATATGATGTATCAGAGGGATAGCTGCAGGTCACAAGGATCTGCTTCTTACCGGTGCTTGGATCATATTGAACTACCTGCTTCCAGTCGTCACTAAACTGTCGCAGAACCCAGAACATCTTACCAGTCAGCCAGGGACTGAACTCTGCACTCTTGTACCAGATTTGCAGTTCGGCAAAGTCAGAACCATTTACGATGTTGACGGATTTTTCTTTAGGTCGACACTCATACGCTGTTTTCCCCTCGACTATGACGATCCGTTTATCACATTCAAATCGCATCTTGAGTTCCTCAGAGTCCTCGGCGGGAAATTGGACCCAAAAGTCAAAATCCAAAATCTCAGGATCGGAGTCAGAACCCCAGAAACACTCTCCCTTTACGTGCAGCGTCTCAAGTTTCTGAATCGCTTCTATTGTCTGTTCGACCGCCCAAACCTCATTAGTCCCATGCATCCAAATTCCCAGCGTTACAGTCAAAATGACTAAGGCGGCTACGCTTGTTTTTATAATCCGGCTATTCATGGCTATTCTCCATACATTTAAGTTATTAACATTTTGTTGGTTTTTTCGAAATAGTTCTAATGCAGTCTCAAGAACCTGGTCATCCCTTTCAGGACAGGTTTGAAGCTCGGGTCCTCTGAGATACTGTTCCAGTTGTTGCTTTTTTCTGGATATCATTTCTTAAACCTCACCATTCAGCAAAATTCGTAATTTCTCTAAGCTGTACCGGTACCGGCTTTGTACTGTATTGATCGATAAACCTTGTAGCTTTGCAATCTGTTTAAACTTCAGATTGCCCCGTAAGTGCAAGGTAATGACTATACGCTGCTCATCTGGTAACTCATACAAAACCTGATGCACATGCCTTAATTCATCATTAAGCAGGACCCATTGATCAGGCCTGTGTTCAGGTGAGCACACTTCTTGACACTCAGACAGCCTTTTGGTTGGTTTGGCGCTTTAGGCTTTTTTTAGGTTGTGCACTCGATTAATCAGGCTTCTTACTAAATAGCCCTTGAGATTACCGTCCAAACGCAAGCGCGGAGCAGATTCCGCCAGGGATACAAAGATATCCTGTACAACATCTTCTACTTGCTCACTGTTATTCACCAGGGCATAGGCAATTTTGAGCAGGTAATTCTTATACTTAACATAGGTGCGTACTAATACCTGTTCCTGTCCGTTCTTCAGTTTCCAAATAAGCAGCATATCCTCTATCACAACGATCCTTTGAAAAGAATGATCATTCCTCTTAGTTATTACAATTCAAATGAATTTTTAGTCTAAACTGTTCAAAAAATTCCATTAAGGAAATCCGGTGATGCCGGCAGCAAAATACGTCGAGGTCTGATTGCACCTGAACGTATCTTCCGTGCCGGCCTCTACATCGGCAGCATTCTCACCGAAGTATATTCATGTGAGACAGCCATAAGTCCGGCCTTCCAGCTCATACTGGCCCACGTATCTTCATGTATGCCTCGATCAGCCGGAGCCCGCCTGGAGAGGCGTTTGGCTGCTCATCAAGTAATCTTATCTCATTCTGCGATACCGCCCTGCCGTAGATTCGGACAAAGTAACGATTAATTTTCCGGTACTGTTTGTCCAGATCCTGCCGCTCTTATTCATCATAGTCCGCACTTCATTCGGTCCTTTCTGACAATTTGGCAAAAACAGGACAGTCCTTCTGGTTCTATATAGTCCTCTCAATTACTGATCCAGCTCAGACTCCAAAAGCGCCCTATTAGTTCAGATCAAAATTCTTATCAGTATCATTGTCAACTTTCTTGATTCTGTAGTTTTGCCAGGTGAGCTTGGGACCACGAAGGTCAAGACACTTTCCGGTGGGAGTGAAGAACAGGCCCGGCAGATACTCATCAAGTCGGCCACCATCATCATCGTGATATACGTGGCTGTCGACATAAAGGTACCCATCTTTCTCGAAAACCTTTACATGCAGATTCCTGTTCGTTAAACCAAGGGCCAGTGCGATCCTCAGAGAGGTGCTAAACTTCCAGCCGCTCATAAAATATTTATAGGTACCGATGTACTTTTTCCATTCTGGTTTGAATGGTGTGAAGGTGTTGGGATCAGGTGGCTGCCAGGCCTGATATTCGCCGGATGGTATCTCGAATGATTCGTTTTTCTCAATGAGATTCTCACGCATCAGATCATAAAAGATATCACAACAACCAGAAGCCCATCCATATCGATCATAATTAAACAGAAACACACCACCTATATCATATTCAGGAAGCCAATGGATACCTGCCCCAAAGCCAAACCCTCCGCCACCATGACCTAATACGTACTGTTTGAAATTTGGGAAACTCTGGATTCCCAATCCATATTCCTTGTTACGTATCGATGGGGGAAACATGCTCGTAATGAGGCTTTCATCAAGAACTGTTTGGCCGGCCACCTTGCCTCCATTGAGAAAAAACTGCACGAATTTGGCTAATCCTTTAGCTCCAGCATACACACTGCCGGCTCCACCATAAGGTATATCCATCAACATGGGCACTTGCTTGACATAGGGTATATGGCCCACGGCCTTGTTGGGATGGTTCCTGATGAACTCTGGATCTACCGAACAGTTGGTCATATTCAAGGGAGTAAAAACCTTGTCCTCTAAGTATTTGGCAAACGGTTGGCCTGATTGGACCTGCAATATATACGCCACCAGATCATACCCCAAGCCGGAATAGCTCCATCTTTCACCGACCTTGTGCCTGAGCCATGTATCGCAGACGCTCAGAACATGTTCTTCGAGCGAACCACAAGATGGATCCCTGCCATTGCCGACAGGGGCTTCAAACGCAATACCTGACGTGTGAGACAACAAGTGACGCAGGGTTATCTTCTTCTCCGGATCCTCTTCGAATCGGCTATTGACCGTGAACTGTGGCAAATACTCGATGATAGGAACGTCCAGTTCAACCAGTCCATCTTGAACCGCATCCATCACCGCCGTGGCCGTGAAGGTCTTGGATATAGAGCAGATTGCAAATATAGTGTCGGTTGTAACAGGTGTCTTTCGGTTATAATCGGTATAGCCAAATCCGACTGCCCACAGGATGCCGTCACGATCGACCAATGCAAACGATAGGCCAGGTACCTTGTCCTCGGCCATTTTCTTAGGGATGAGTTGGCGGTATTTTTCAAATACACTACACACACCCTGACTTAAGCCAGGCCTTATGTATTCATCCTGTAATTTCGGACTGATGGTGTTACAGCCCGAGCCAAACAAGACCAACAGAATAGCGAAAACAACGATTAATTGTGCAGTACACTTGTTCCAGATATTACAGCTTTTAGTTGTCACGGCTCATACTCCATTCGGTTTTAATGTTAAGATACTACTTGACTTCAGCCTTAATTTTCTCAATACGTTCGCATGCATTCTTACGGGGGTACTGAATCGATCTCCTACCTGGGCCAGCAGTGATTCAATTGTGTCATCATACAAGCATATATTCACGAGGCCGCTATCCCTGAAGAATGTTGGTGACACCTAAATTAAAGGCCTGCCTCCTTGTTCCTTTACTTTTTACACACTACAACGTTACCCTTTTGTTTTTGAAACGGACCCTAGTGATGACTGGAGGAGCATAGTGGTTCAAGATTGGCGTTGCGAATATTAAGGGAAACAGCCATCGCCCCACACCGTGCGGGAATCGCCACCACCGAAGCTCTGTTACCTCATCGAGCGTCGGCACCCAGGCTCGTAGGGTAAGAGCAATTTGGTGACGGTTGATACCCCAAGGCATCTTCGGTGTTGTGTATTGTGCGGTCTTCTTCCAGCCGCGTTTGACTGTCTTGTGCGATAACCACCTCGGGATCGTGTCAAACATAAACCACGCACCTGGAAACCGCTCCGCAAGGTTTTGGAACAGCATACGCACCTCCTCCTCAGGCAGATACATCAACAGTCCCTGGGCAGTAATATAGACAGGCCTTTCTTCCGGGACCTCGTCGAACCACGCACGGTTAAGGGCCGACAATGCCACGTGCCGGTGTTTGTCATCCGGGGCGATGAATCGCTCCCGAATTGCTATCGCCTCCGGCAGATCAACGCTCAGCCACAGTGCTTCATCACCAGCCACGCGAAAACGTTGTGTTTCCAAACCCACTCCGAGGTTAACGATAACTCCGTTCGGATGATGACCGAGAAACTTACGTAGTTCGGCGTCAAACATTGCAGCTCTCACTGCGTTGGTCGGCTCACCGGGACCAAAGGTCTCTTCGAAGTCGTAGTCCAGTATCTGGTAAATTCGTACGGCCTCGGGATCACGCAGAATGCCGTCATCGCGACTTGCTTCCGATACGCGATTGTGCAGCGTCCACAGCATCGTCTCCGGTACCCCAGACAGGTTTGGTCTCAATTTACGATTTAACATGATGTCCTACTATATACAGCCAACGTCGGACTCAACAACCAGCGTCCCCGAGTCTATGGCATTGCCTCGTTCGATGATGTAATCTTACTCTGAACTAAGAAAAACCATAAACGTCAATTTCCCAAGCGTTGTCCTTTGCAGCCATTTGAAAAACCAGACCGTCCTTGATGTCTAACGGCTCTGCCCAGTGGTAGTACTCCGGGTACGAATGTTCCTTGTTTACGTCTGAAAAGAGTATGTTCGAAATCTACTGTTACTTAACAGTTGTCATTTTCTCATTGTAGCAATTTCATCTCCCATAAACACAATATCTTTATTCACAATTCATCGATAACCGTTCTTATCCATTCATCTTTTAGCAAGTCTTCCTTGGTAATGCTCCTGGGCGGCCAGATGATAGGAAGCTCCACATCTGGTGGTGTGCCGAATAGCTCATTGATGCTCCCGTCCGGATTGATCACCAAATCGGTTTCCACCCTGAATGCCATGCCGCTGGCAGGCAGCATAATAATGGGTGGCGCAAGGTAACCTGCTGCACCGCCGCCAGTGTTCTGGCCTACGAGTGTGGCAAGTCCGATCCGTTTGACCGCGTTGAGGTAGTCATCTGCCGCTGACAAACAGCCTCCGTTAATGAGGATATAGAGATCGCCTTTGAAGTTGTAGCGATTGCGAGGCTCTATTTTTCGGGTGACTTCGTAGAAGGTCCATTGATTCGGATCAAGCTCCTCCGGGGGCTTCGTTTCTGTTATACGTATAACATGGGCTTTCTGTGTTGACACCTCGTCCCGCAGGGAATCCAGAACGGATTCATCCGTATCAGCCAGGAATTTCTTCTTTACTCCAACAACCTGGCTATACGTCGCGGGCTCGTCCAGGAAGGGACTGATGAGCGCATCGTAGCCATACTGGGGGAGTCCGCCACCGTTATTTCTGAAGTCGATGATAAGTTTGCTATATTTTCCTTGAGAACGTTCAAGGAAGGTTTTGATCTTGTTCCGGTCTTTTTTGATGAATCCCCTAAACAAGGCGCTAAGCTTTCCCGGCATGCAGCTCTTGACCCGAATGTAGCCAACATCTTTCGTCAGTTCCAGGCACGTGCAATTGGCTTTGGGCTCTGTAGTGTGAACTTTTTCTGCCTTCGGGGCGGGAAAGTCTTTTACCTTGGGTACGAAGGCTCGAAGCACACTACCATCGGGCAGGCTAAA
Source organism: Planctomycetota bacterium (assembly GCA_014384025.1). GTDB lineage: Bacteria > Planctomycetota > Phycisphaerae > Sedimentisphaerales > Anaerobacaceae > NIOZ-UU13. The sequence goes on from JACNGQ010000219.1 coordinate 31,914, forward strand.
ATCGACCTGCCACCCCTTGTGTGTAGAACCTTCATCGATGATCAGCAGATACTGTTTGGTCCAATCCTTGGCGTAAGCATCATAGCGCAAGGAAGTGTTCTCATTTATGAAATTCAGATAGGCCGAACAAGTCATTCCATTGACTTTGAGTATCTCGGAGCCCCGGTGTACAGTCGTTCCGTTATATTGCCAGTCGTCATCTGTGAGGTATTTACCTTCTCTGTGAACAATATGGAAGGGAGGATGGGCACGAGTAGAGATTTTGTCCGAGAGCCTGGCCCAATACGGCGCCCGATCAAACTGCCCAGGAGTGATGACCCACTTAATGAATCCGAAGAATGAGGCGAGCTTGAACGATTTTAACGACTCTTCGCCGATCAGGTAGAAGTGGCAGGTAGCGCTGATCACTTTAAAGTAACCGTTTACTACCTGGAAGAATTCCTCATTATTTTTTGCATTTTCTGCAAATTCCAGATACCGCGGCAACAAAGCTTCATAGCTCGGAGCGTTCTTATATTTCTCGTTCAATTCGACAAAAGGATGATAATCTCTCGCCCAATCTGCCAGAAACTGGATGTCTCGCATTCTGTCCTCCGGCGTTAGTTTCGGTGTAGTCACACACCCAACCAGAGCCAGGATTATGAAGAACAAGGCAACCCACAGCCATATCGGGCCAAACCTTCTCACCTTTTGTTTATACGATCGATACGTTTCTGCAAATCTCATAATCATCCCCATTCTTCCTGCGCTGACGGCTCTGATCAAATCGATCTCAAACCAACTCCGATGTTCTTTTATAGTTGTCATCTTTATCGCTTCTTAAGTCGGTAGTTGCGCCAAGTTGGAATTTCACCGCGTAAATCCAAGGCTGATCCTGATGCCGTGAAAAATAGACCGGGTTCGACTTCCTCAAGCTTTTCATCAACCTGAAGATAAGGATAGTGATTCATTGATTGCAATAGCTTGGATTCCGTGAGACAGAGATATCCCTTCTTTTCAAAGACTTTGATACGAGGTGTATACTTATCGAGATCCAGTGCCAGGGCCAATTTAGCCCACCATTTGATCTTATACCCACTGAACCTGCATTTATACCTGCCGCAGTACTTCTTCCACTCGGACTTGTACGCCGATGGTGTGTGGTCAGCCCAGCCCGTCCACTTTAGTGTGCACTGCTGGATGTCCCATGCGGGAGCAGGATAACGGTTTTCAAGAACGCCTTCCTCAAGCAGCCTACGTCCAATGATGAGATCGCTAAGGACGGAGTGAGGTACTCTGTTGGTAAGGACAACGGCGCCAATGCCATACTCAGGATAATACTCATACAGCGTTTGATAGCCACCGCCTCCACCACCGTGCTGAAGAATGTGAACATCCCTTTTACCTATTTGCTTCTTGCCAAGCATAATCCCCAAACCGTAGAGCCATTGGTCTTCTTCGTAAGCAACCGCATGAGGTGTCAGCATGGCATCTATCAGGGATTCGTCAAGTAAATGCTTTCCCTCAAATGTCCCCCTGTTCATGAGTAGTCGTGTGAACTGTGCCAGGTCTGAAGCACTCATCCAGATACCACCGGCACCTAACATACCGTGGGCAGGGGGATTCTCTGCAATGCCTATTGTGTGACCGATAGCTAGATTCGCGCTATCGTGTATGTCGTTGTGGTCAATAGTGCTTTGGAAGAGACCGAATGATTGAAAGACACGCTCTGTCATATACTGTTGGAACGGAATACCTGAGACCGTTTGTAAAACATAAGCTGCCAGATCATAACCAGCACCGGAATAGCTATAGCCTTGTCCCACTGGACATTTCAGCCAGGTCCCGTACAGACTTCTGACCCGATCTTCAAAGGAGTCAGTGACCTCCAACATATTGCAGCCAGATGTCTCGTGAGGTATGCCGGCACAATGGCTCAATAGATGTCTCAGCGTGATCTTTTGTTCAGGATTTGCTTCATAACGACTATATACCTTGAAGTTGGGCAAGTAGGTTGTTACAGGTTCATCGAGATCCAGCAAGCCATCCTGGACAGCCAATAAAACGGCTGTGGCTGTGAATGTCTTGGATATTGAACCGATATGAAAAAGGGTATCGGGTGTCACTGGAATCTTTCTTTTGAGGTCTGTAGTTCCAAATCCTTCCGTCCAAATGATACCTTTACGATCAAAAAGAGCAATTGCGACTCCGGGAATCATGGCTTTCTTCATTAGCTTTGGCACGGAAGTACGAAACTCGTCTATGAGCGCAGCCAGTTCGGATTTCATGTCCTCCCTTTTCTGCTGGCCTGTCTGAGGTATAGTCCTAAATGCCTGGCAACCCACACAATTAAGAAGACCCATTAATGCTAACAATCCCAGAATCCCTGTGATAATACTCCGCCATAAGTTCTTCTTGCGTATGGTTGTTTTCGTCTTCCCCATAGATATTACTCCTTATCTTACATTACCATATTTACATGTAACAATGCTACCATGTTAAAGTATTCCACCCATATCCGGAGATCAAAGACCTGGGCAAGTCGTCTTCAGAAAGCCTTTCCAGAAGTGCTTTCTTGGCCTCTTCAGCGCCCGTCGCAGGCTCAAGTGCTTTCTTGATGATACCCCACATCAGACAACACTGCTCGAATTTCTAGCCGCAGGCATCACATATCTCTGTATGCCTATTGAACTCAGTTAACTGCACATCGGCTATAGTGCCCTGTTTGTATTGCTCAATATAATCTCTGCATACTTCACAAGTGATCATGATCTCATCTTTCTACAAACACTCGAATGAGGGTTGAATTTCAGTTAATAAATTCCCGGAATAAACCGATACTTCACTTGTTTTATGTACTCCACATATGAATCATCGTATGACATAATATCTTCTTCAAACCTTGCTCGTCTGTCGTAAAGAATTATAACAGCAACTAAGAGCGCAAAGTTGTAAACAGAAGGATTCTTCAGGACATATCCCAGTTTGATGATAATTGACGATGCGTACATGGGGTGCCTGACAATCTGATAGACACATTTCGTTTTTACATGCCTTAACGCAGGTAAAAAATCATAACTCCTGTCAAGTATGATTGCTGTCACAATTCCTAAAAGAATCGCAAATACTATGAGAACTTCAGCTGTCAGCAATAATATCGGCTTACTGTCAGCACCTACCATGAAAAAGAAGCCGGAGAACGATGTAATCAGAGCCACCGCCCAATGAAAGGGATTCATGCTTACCACGGAGGGGCTTACTCGAATCAGGAAAAGAAACGAAATTGTTACATTATAGATAAGCCATAACAATTCAATAAACTCAAATCCTTTTAGAAGTGCCTGTATATGAATAAAAGTGAAATATCCCCAAAACAAACATAACAAAAAGCTAAAGTTGCGGCTCTTGAGAAACGATTCAATTGTACGGTTTTTTATCTCCAAAGCTATCCTCAATTCCCTTCAAGGCGGACCGAATGCCGGAAGGCAAGAAGATAGAGGGAAATGCATAGTGTCTTATTGCAGGACATTATCTCATTTCGCCTTTATCTTCTACCTCCTGTTCTAATGTTAAGACACTACTTGACCTCAGCCTTAATTTTCTCAATACGTTCGCGTGCATTCTTATTCTCTCATATTTCCCTTTTCTTCAGTTGATGAGATACCATTGGACTAGAGAACTACCAATTGCAATGAGATTGGCAAACGAATGCCAGACAATAGTAGTCAGTATTGAGCCACTCTCAATATAAGCCCATGCAAAAATGCATCCGTACAGAAAGCTAATGATTATTGTGAAAATTCCAGCACCGTAAACTGCATGTAGGATTGAAAACACAATGCTTGAAACAATTATTGCCCATCGATGCCCCAATAGCCATAGAAAGGAAGTACATAAAACAAAACGATATAGTAGTTCTTCCTCAATAGCATGGCAAATACAGAACTCAGGAATAGCTCTTAGCAAGGATATAGGAGACATGCCTGAAAACTTCACATCTAATTTCAGAGATATCAAAAAAACGAGAACTATTATAACCAAATCACAGATGACAAATATCATTGTGCCTTTTATCCAATATCTTAAGCCCTTATTTGGACGAATGATTAAACCTGTTAGCTTGTACTTACCATCACAAGCAAACCATATTAGACAAAAAACTGCCAAGACCGAAAACATTATTCTGTAAAGATGAAAGTATTGGCTTTTATCATGGATGAGTAAGAAATCAACACCTATTGATATAATGGCAAGAGTTAAAGCAAGAAGTTGCCTTGTTCTTGAGATTGGTTTTGTTGATTCGTGTTGATTAAAGGGCATTTTATTCATCAAATGGGCATCACCTTGGAAAACAGTTGTGCTTACAAAGAACGTAACAAATCATCGCCTTCGATCGCGCAAACTCCGTCCCCGTGGGATGCCATAGCTCCGTTTGATCCCTTCTCTGCCAGTTGGCAATCAACAACATAGAAAGCCCTCTGGATCCTTCTAAAGAACCTTTGTTTCCATATCTTGTTAGATCAGCAGGTTCAACCTGTGACGCCAGCGGTCCATTTAAGCATATCCATTCGCTATTTATTAACCTGTAAAAGAACACCTGTTGTGACTGAAAAAATTCTCAAGTTTCTCAAAAAAAGCATGTTTGATCTGGAATGTACGTGAAAAAAGGTCGATTGGACTGATCAGTGTTATCTAAGAATGTAAGACACCATAGAAAACAACGAGCCATAATGGACCTTTGACACTAACCAAAGGCCGCGTCAAGGAGCATCAAAATAGAAACTCTATGTGTGCGATAAAAGATAAACAGTAATTTAATTTGTTAATTTAACCGTTGAGGCACCTTATCTCCCTTTATATAATAAATTAACAGAAGTTTTCTCTGCTTTTTTAGGTAATTTGCATAGGAATGATGAATAAGAATAGTGAATCAGCAGAGTTACATGACCTTTTACAAAAGGCGCGAACTGGCGATGCCGAAGCATTCGAGCAGTTATTCCAATGCCATCGGAATACCTTGCGGCAGATCGTAGCCCTACGTATGGACCCACGCCTCAGTAGTCGAGTTGATGCCTCGGATATTATCCAAGACGCGCATGCAGTAGCGACACAGAGATTCCCCGACTACCTGGAGCATCAACCGGTTTCCTTTCGCGTGTGGCTGCGCCAAATTGTCCAGGATCAATTGCTGATGGCCTACCGCAGGCACATGCGTGCTGATCGACGTACGGTCCATCGTGAAATTCCGCTGCCCGAACAGTCCTCTGTGGCCTTAGCTGAGCAACTGACCGCACACGGTCCTGCACCCAGTCAGCAGGTTGCTCGGGCCGAGCAGATTCGACGTATCCGTGCAGCCTTGGGGCAGCTAGTTGATGAAGACAGGGAAATCCTGTTGCTGCGTCATTTTGAGCAGTTGTCCTACAAGGAGATTGGTTATATATTACACTTAGAATCGGCTGCAGCACGCAAACGCTACGGTCGAGCACTGATCCGACTTGGTAACGTAATGCGTGACATGGGCATGACGGAGTCACAGCTATGACACAAGAGTCCTCGTTTTTCGACAAAGATGCCGAATTGCTCGTGGCAGAGGTAGCCGAAGACTTTCTACGTAGGATCGAACAGGGAGAAAACCCGGAGGTGGCCGATTATGCCGCACGTTATCCGTCGATTGCCGAAAATCTGCGTCAGATTCTGCCGGTGTTGACAATGGTAGGCGCTTCGCAAGACGTTTGGCTTGGAAGGGATCAAGTCTGTGATAAAGGCATGCCGCAAGAGCGGATTCTGGGTGATTTCAAGATTTTACGGGAAGTCGGACGCGGTGGCATGGGTGTGGTCTATGAAGCGCGGGAACTGTCCTTGGGACGGCGTGTCGCGTTGAAGGTGCTGCCCTTTGTGGCGGTCCTCGATCCACATCAGCTCAAGCGTTTCAAAATGGAAGCACAGATAGCCGCATGCCTGCACCATACGAATATTGTACCCGTGTTTTCTGTTGGGTGTGAGCGAGGCGTTTACTATTATGCTATGCAATATATTGAGGGACACTCTCTGGCCTCAATAATTCACGAATTGCGTCAGTATGCTAATAATAAGACACCCGTAAATGAGAAAAAAAGCCGTTTCCTGAAGACAGGCTTGAGCGATTGCGCTAAGTGTTTGTTGACCGTCCGCTCAACCCACAGTTCTGAATTTGTACGTTCCGTCGCCCAGCTATGCATTCAGGTTGCTGAAGCCTTGCAATATGCACATGACATGGGAGTAGTCCATCGTGACATCAAACCATCCAATATCATGCTTGATGAGCGAGGTCATCCGTGGATTACGGATTTTGGTTTGGCCCAGTATCGAACGAATACGGCTACTGTCCTTACCAGGCCAGGAGATGTTCTCGGAACGATACGCTATATGAGTCCCGAGCAGGTTGCTGGAAACACCACCATGGTGGATCATCGTACGGATATCTATGCGCTGGGAGCCACGCTCTTTGAGTTGCTGAGCCTTGAGCCTGTCTTCGCACATCAGGAGCGTCATAGACTCATGAACAGTATCGAGATGGATGAACCGCGGTCATTGCACCTGCTTAATCCGGCGGTACCAAAGGATTTAGAGACGATTGTGCTTAAGGCAATGGCCAAGGATCCGGTCCGTCGTTATACCAGCAGTAAGGCATTAGCCGAAGATCTACGACGATTTCTTGATCATAGAACAATTGAAGCCAGACGCCCTTCAATGGGCGAGTGTTTGGCCAAATGGGCTCGTCGACATAGAGCACTCGTAAATGCTGTTGCGGGAGTTCTGGTAGTGGCTGTTGTTGCTTTATCTCTCAGTACAGTGATTATTTGGCAAGAGAAGGCTCGTACAGAGGCAGCTCTGACACAGGTTGAGGCGGAACGCCAAAGGGCCCAGACCCATTATGAACAGGCCCGCGAGGCGATGGATGAAATAACTTATATCGTGGAGCAACAGTCGACAAATTTTGCGGCAGTAAAGGAAACTCGCAGAGAACTGCTCCAGAAAGCTCAACGATTCTATGAAGGCTTGCTTGAAACGAACAGCCAAGAACCTAATGTGATGAATGAAATGTGCCAATCCTACCATCGCATCGGTTCCATCCATATGCAGTTGGGCCAATATGACGAGGCTGAGAAGGCCTATACTTCAGCCATTGACATAGGCAATAGAGTCCACAAAATAAAACCAGACCATCCACATATGCAAAGCCTTCTGGGAGACTGCATCGAGGCTCTTAGTGAGGCCTTAAGGGAACAAGGCAAGTTGGCCGAGAGCGTGGAGAGGCAACGGCAGGCCATTGAGATCTTCGAGCAGATTTGTGTTCAGAGGCCAAATGATCGGAACCATCAAGATAAATTGCTCAATACATACAAACGTCTGGCAGAAACACTTAAGTGGATGGAAGAACCCGAGCAGGTCATTCAGGCAACTGAGCAGGTTATGGAACTTGAGAGGGAATTCATCGGTCGATATCCTGACCAAATTCTCTACCAGACGGAACTGGCGATTCATCAAGCCGAATTGGCCCAGATCATCTGGGTAACAGGCCAGCGAAACACTGCCGTGGAACAAGCATATGAAGCTGTCGAGCGAATGGAGCACATTGCCTCGAAATGTCCAGATCAGCTTAATCTTCAATACTCCCATGTCCGTGCGCGAATTATACTAGCAGATCTGCTTCGACGCAGGGAGCGAACACAAGAGGCCGCCGAGCATTATGCTAGGGCCAAGGAATTTCATGAACACTTGTTGTCTCTACCAGTCGAAGATTCATCCCATTTGTGGTTGCGGAGTTGGAATGAGATGGTGTTAGCATGTTTCCAACTAACCAATGGTCAGACTGATGAAGCCCTCGAGATATTCCTGCAAGCGAATCAACACAAAGAGGAGGCCATTGCACTAGAGCCTCACAACCACGATTACCTTCGCAGTACCGCCGCAGACTGCTTCCGTCTGGGCTTTCTTCTGGCCGAACAAGGCAGATTTGATGAGGCTGAACAAACCTATGTCAGAGCAAAGAGCTTATGTGAACAACTCGCATTAGAGACACCGGACTACTTTGAACAGAAAGGCATACTTGTAAGTGTGCATATCGGGCTTTGCAACCTTCAGCAAAGAACGGGCCATCACGAGGAAGCCTTGAAGTCAATTCAGCAGGCGATGAAACTCCAGGAAGAGTTTGTTCGTACCTGCCCAATATCAAGCCCCTGGGGTCGGCGATTAGGATGGGGGCCAGGGTATCTTGTTCTAAGGCATCTCTACATACTTATGGGCAGAATGTTGGCTGAGTTGGGTCAAGCCGAGGAGGCTAGTGAAACACTTCAAAAGGCTGCGGATATTGACATAAACGAAAACGATGCGCCGATACGTGAGTTCCTCATTTCCGCTTTCGGCTGGTCACTATATGATGGCAAATAAGAACGAGGTTGTGAATTCTGCCATTCAAGGTTGAAGCTTCTAACAAATGAGGTAGACTTGGGGCGGCCTGAGACGCATAAGCTCTACGACTTGCACTTTTTAATACCCTCGTAAAAGCGATTGAAGTACTATTTGTAGTGGTTTATATTTTAAAGTCTATGTGACATTTGTACTATGTATAATATGGAATGTTTTTTGATGTATTTATACAATGAGCAAGATGTGGGTGGATCAGATAAGGTCTACGCCTTTTTGTCCCACTGATACCTTTTGACCTTACTACTATTACTACTATAATGTATAAGGTCACAGCCAATCACCAGCCGGTATTTGATTTACTGCATGCCGCAAAACAGGATCAACATTCGTATATACTTTGTTTGTCAGATCTGGAGAAGAGTGCTCTAATAACTTCTGTGTTACAGTTGTAGAAACACCATTCTGAGCAAGTACAGAACCAAAGGTCTTGCGTAAATCATGAAATTTGAAATCATCCAAGCCAAGTTTCCGGCGTATCTGTTTCCATCTGTACCGGCTGAAATTATTATTAAATATGTTTTTTTTAGCATCCAATCCGGAAACATATTTCTTAAGCTAAGTTGAATATAAGCATATATTTTACAAAAGGTTATGTGATTAATAGGATATTTTTCGCCGTATACTTAATCCGATTAAAATTTAAAAATATCTTTATTTTCATCAAAAACTGATATTATTTCGGACTCGACATAGGAAAATTTAATAGTTGTGGTGTCAAAATGGTAACAAGATGTCACTTGAAAATGTGGGTATTATTTAGTAGCAGATAGAAGTGACTTATGGAATTTTTTCTTTCCGAAAGCATAGTGCAGGATCATTCATATTTCTTACGAAAAGTGAAGGTTTAACCTTTTTTGATGAATAAGCTCTAGTTGCTGAGACTAAGAAGGAACGTTGAAAACAGGACCTTCGGCCTGCATGGCCGATGCTTAAGATCAGTTAAGTGCCAAATAACTAGACATTTATAGAAATTATTCAATTCATATGTACTAAGTATACGTACTTAACTCCTAGTAAATGACTGAGCATCGGACTAACAATCCGATGCTCTAAAATCTCAACTTGTTGTATTGACAGAGGTTGTAAATATCTAGAAAAGGCGATTACAAACCGTCTTACAAAAAATTCTCATAAACAGCTGAGAAGACTTAAAGAATATAGATCAAATGTCTTTGAAGTCCTTGTCCGAAGTATCTAACATCGACATAGCTACTTATGTTCCTGTCTATCATGTAATGTGAAATCAAGTTCTTTATTATTGAATCAGCCGGATATCATCGATGTACACCGCTCCGGTTCCGGCCGTACCCGGAACACCCTTTGTGCCGACACCGATGGTGATCGTATTGACATTGGTAAGATCCGTTCCGAACGCCGCCAGGTCGATCACCCACTCCTGCCAGATTGGCGTCTGCGTCGCGGCCGGATCGTCATGGTATTCCGGATTGCCGTCGACAGCAACAAAGACCCTATCCGGTTCACTACCGGGAGCGCCAACAAGCCACAGGCTGAGTTTAGTAACTCCGTGGGCTGTCCAGTCGCGCGGGAATTCGAGCGTCATAGTCGCCTCCGAGAACTTGCCGGTGTTGTCAAAACGCAACTTCATCGACTGGTTTCCGCCGTGAACGGTCGTCTTCTCGGCGTAGGGTGGCACATCATTAGATATAAGGGCTCCGTTATTCTGAGTCCCGAAACCATCGAACCACTTGTCCCAAATCCTGTTGCCGGGCTCACCGTCAGGAGGATCGATATCGTCGTAACCCTCGATATCGTCAACGATAAGTAGATCACCCGTATCGAAGGTCCAGAGATTGCCCTTCCACGGGCTGTCGGGATTGAGATCGTTAACCTCATCCACGCGCCAGTAGTAGACTGTGTTGAAGTCAAGCGAGCCGATATCAAGGCTCTCCTCGCCAAGCGGCTTGCTGACCTGGAACTCGGGCGAAGTCTTGGTGGCGTTAGCCACGGCATCGGCATTGGTGCCAAAATAAACATCATGCGAAGAGGCGGCATCTCCGGCCTTCCACAAGAGAGCAGACGCCAGATTAACACCAATGATCCCATCAGCCGGACTCGGCTGTCTGGCCAGCATAGGCGGCTGCAGCGGGCCGGCGGGAATGATCTGCTCGGCCATTGTTGGCGTCGACCAGGACAACTTCTGTAGGGCATCGCGGTCCCAGTCGGCGTACTCCAGGCGCAGCGTATGTATGCCCGCTTTCAGGGGCGTCGGCTGCGAGGGATACTTCGCGGGGACGTGGGACGCCCATACGTCAATGATCTTATTTCCATCGATCCACAGCCGCGTGCCACCTTCGCTGTTGACATCGAACGTGTACGTGTCATCGACCAAAGTCAACAGGTCCGCCGTCCACCGGGCCGACCAGCCATCGGCCGGCAATGGTGCGCCGGGACCTTCGGCACCCCAGTCAAAGTTGACCTCCGGGTCGATCCGCGTAAAGGCCGGTGTTCCGCTCAGACTTACATTGTTGAAGTACTCGCCCTTGAGGCCGCCCTCACCGGTGGTAACCGTAAAGCTCCAGACTTCCCCCTTGTGCTCGAGTGGGGCCTCATCAAGCTCATCGACCCGCCAGTAATAGGTCTTGCCGGCCTCGAGAGTGTCGAGGGCGAATGTCGTGCCCATTTGTGAGGTTGGTCCGGTGGCATTGCTGACTTCGTCGAAATTGTCGCCGAAATACACATAGTGCAACCTCGCACCCCAGCCAGCGTTCCAACTAAGATCCGCACCCGGATCTACGAATCGGGCGCCGTCGGGCGGATTGGGCTGCCATGCGATCTTGGGCGGAACAGTAAAACTCCAGACATCACCCACCCAGGGACTATCCGGATTGGATGGATTGATCTCATCGATCCTCAGGTAATATGTTGTGGCGGGAATTAGACCTTCCGGGATGGGAAATTCGGGCAATCCGACAATTATATTCGCCGCACTCTGATTGCCTACGAATGCGGCATCGGTACCGGCAAAAACATCGTCACGATTATCGCTGATATATACATCGTGAGAGAGTGCTTCTTCTCCGGGCGTCCAGATAATGTCCGCCCACGTTTCAGCATGTACGGACCCATCGGCCGGGAAGGGATCGGCAGCCTTAAAGACTGGGGTCAGCAGCTCTATCTCGGAAATCTGCATGCTGTTGGCCGCTTCCGGATCGCGAACGGCCGGGAACATGAGCTGGTAGTGCTTGTACTCCACGTTGTTGGCGAATGTGATCGGCGTTTCGTTCTTCGTATGCCGCGGCCAGGGCGTCTCGCCGGCGAAGTCGTCAACGGTACCTGAAGCAATCAGCGTGTAAGGCCCGCTGATACTGTCGTTCGAGCCGGACAGTTCCCACTCAACGGGATCGCGCTCCTCACGACGGTTCGCCGAGGTTAAACTGATCCCGGTCACTACTGTCGGACCGACAGATGGCGTCACCCGGATACCCGTGGGCTCGATCTCCCCCTTGAAGTGCAGATACTTCGTCAGTACCTGATCATCAATGATATACTGCGGCAATTCGGTGGCTGGCCAGCCAAAGTTAGTATCGCCCGGTATCCTAAGGCCGTCGTTTGGAACGCCAATGATGGCGTCCCCCGGCTTCGTAATGTCGCGCCCCGCCTGCAACGTTCCACTCAACGCCAGCATCGATGCGAGCACAATGAGAATTGAAGCGTTTCTTAACATAACTCGTCTCCTTATAAAGATATATTATTGTGAATTTTGCTTAAACCAAGCGCCAAAGCAGCCTGCAGGTATTTCGGGCCTTATGACAGTCCAGTAGCCCCTCACGACGACTTTTCACCTGCGCGTTGTTGCTACCATCCTTCCAGAAGAAGAGGAAAATTACGGTGAATCTTCATATCGTCAAGCCTGCAAAACCTACGGAATCCACCTTCAACCAAATCTCACATATTGACTAAGATGCAATGTACCAGATTTGTGGCATACGCGTCAAGGGAAATCCTGTAAAAGCCGGGATTTGCCATTTGACTTCATAATCGGGGCTCCCAAATGATTCTGGTAATGAAACATATCAATTGCTATAGTAATATGATTATGTGGAATCCAAGAATATACAACTACTCTGAAATATCGTTGCATTCACGCTTATCCAAGATAGATATGAGAAAGGCACATTGGTGAAAAAGGAATTACAGAGCAGAAGAGAGTTTTTAAAAGCGACAGCGATGTCCATAGCGGTTACGGGTTTATCCGGATGCTCGGAAGATTTGCAGGAGTTTGGGAACAAAAGTAGTAAGCCTAACCTGCTGTTTATCATGACGGACCAACAGCGCTTTGATGCATTGAGTTATGCTGGCAATAACATCCTGAATACGCCGAATATGGACCGGCTTGCACGAGAAGGCGCCTGGTTCGAAAACACCCATACACAGTGCGCTGTTTGCGTTCCTGCCAGGGCTTCAATGCTTACAGGTCACACGGTGGCAAACACCAGGGTCATTTCAAACAAACAGGCCTATGTCCCGGAGGACACCGGCGTGATGCCGATGAAAACCTACGACGAAATTCTATCGGAAAATAAGTACGAATGCGAGTATTATGGCAAGTGGCATACCCCGGTTTTCCGTGCGAGGGTCTATAACAATCCGGTGACGGCTGCGGGTATCCACAAAACCGAGTTGGGCCCCGGAAAAAAAGGCGCTTATCTCAAATACCTCGATCCGTTGTATCCCGACAGGGAGCTTAAAGAGGGGGAACTGAAAGATACGCTGACAGAGAGGCCATATGTACCGGATCCGATCGACCGGCGTTTGGACCTGAAGAACAAAGGGCTGGAATCAGATATCAAAGTTGGACAATCGGACATTCACGGGGTTACAACCATTCCAGCTGCGTATCACATTTCAGCGTTTGAAGCAAGTAAAACGATTCAAGCATTGGAAAGACTAAAGGATAAACCCTTCAGCATTACATGTTCGTTTCATCACCCGCACCCTCCTTATCTGGCTGCGGAAAAATATACTCATATGTATCCCTCGGAAAAAATGGTTCCTCCTGTTAGTATTGATGATGACATGGTGAACTCGCCTTATCTGAAGGTTAAAAGAAGAACCGATGAAAAATATTCCGATCCGAAAATGATTCAGCATTTCATCTCGGAATATTACGCTTTGGTCAAAGAAGTTGACGACTGGGTTGGACAGATTTTAGACAAACTCGATGAATTTGGATTAACAGACAATACCATGGTTGTTTTTACCAGTGACCATGGTGAAATGCTGGGAAGCCACGGGATGAGGGGCAAATTCTGTTTCTATGAGGAATCGTCTCATGTCCCTATGATGATTCGGTTTCCCGGAAGAATTAAGCCGGGAACAAAAGTGAAGGCTCCGGTTTCAAACATGGATTTGTTCGCAACTATCCTGGATTACCTGGATATGCCTGCTCACCCCTCTGATGGCAGCAGTCTTCGCGGGCTGATTGAGGGTGTCGTTAATGAAGATGATACGTATGTGGTTACGGAATGGCTTAGCGACCTGCAAGACAAGCCTTCTCACATGGTATTAAAAGGTGGCTGGAAGTTAATGCGTCCAGATCCCTCAGCTAAAAAAGTAAAAAAGGCCTTATACAATCTCAATGACGATCCGCATGAGGTAAAGAATTTACTGGCAGACGGCGCTGATTCAAAAGCATATGCCGTCAAGATGACCGAACTGGAAAACTGCTTCCAGGCCTGGATAACGCGGACCAGCGCTAACAAACCGTAATGTACAGTCAAAATATAAATTGATATGAATTAAACAAAGAAGCGAAATGAAAATTTCGAACAGTGCCCTGATCCTGACGCTTATCTGCTTCACCCTCTTGCAGACAGCATTCGCGGAACTGAAGACCGATGTGCTTAAGCCCTATAACGGTCCCTCCGTCCTCGGTGTAGACCCGAGCACGCTGGCAGGTAAGGTAATGACCGGCTATCAGGGCTGGTTCAACTGCGAAGGCGACGGAGCCAATCTTGGCTGGACACACTGGGCCAGGGACCGCAGTAAAACGTTTGGGCCGGGGAACGTCACCGTTGACCTTTGGCCTGATGTGTCTGAATACGATGACGATGAACTCTACGTCACCGCGTTCACCTATGAAGACGGAATCCCGGCCAAAACCTTTAGCTCGCACAACCGTAAAACCGTGATCCGCCACTTTAAATGGATGGCTGACTACGGGATCGATGGTGCCTTCGTGCAGCGTTTTACCCATAGCCTGCATAACGAGACCATGCGCTACCATAAGGACAAGGTGTTATCAAGTGCGCGTGAAGGGGCCAACCGCTACGGGCGAACCTACACAGTCATGTATGACCTTACCGGCATACCGGATGAAAACATCATTGAGGTGTTCGATGACTGGCGTATGCTGCGAGACAAAATGCACATCACCGATGATTCCGCCTTTCAGCATCATAAGGGAAAGCCGTTAGTGGCCATCTGGGGGGTCGGTTTCAACAATAAGATCAAGCGGCGTGCCGGTCTTGAGGAGTGCAAAGAACTGATTAAAAAGTTCAAAGCAGACGAATGCAGCGTGATGCTGGGGATTGCAACCGGATGGCGCATGCAAGACAGGGATGCATTGCAGCATCCGGAGCTCCATAAAGTGCTGCTCATGGCCGATGTGCTGAGTCCGTGGAGTGTCGGGCGTTTTGGCGATCTGCCGGGCGTTCAGCGCCACGCAGAGAAATACTAGGAACAGTATGTTGTCTGGGCGCGCAAGCGTGATATCGACTATATGCCGGTTGTGTTTCCGGGCTTTAGCTGGCATAACCTGAATGGCGCCAAACTCGGCTCGATCCCGCGGCTCGATGGACGGTTCTTGTGGTCTCAAGTCATAGCCAATAAAAAGGCTGGCGCTGATATGCTCTATATCGCCATGTTCGACGAAGTCGATGAAGGGACCGCCATCTTCAAGTGTACAAACAACCCGCCCACCAGCGATGGGTCAAAATTCCTGACGCTGGACGGCCTTCCGAGCGATTTTTATCTTCGCCTTGCCGGAGAGGCTGGTAAACTGTTTCGCGGCGAGATTCCTCTGAGCACTGAGGTGCCTGCAGCAATACTGAGCCAACTAAACACATCTTTTTATAAGGACTGAATTATGTACATACCCTCCTCAAAATTGCCTTGATTGCCAACACCATTAGCATTTCCGCGGCCGAGGTAACTCCCGACCAATTGGAGTTAAGCCGACAGGCTGGCCGACGTATGATCTTTGATTGCTCGCAGGATATTCTCCTTGCAAGGTTGTGAACCGAAAATCTTGCCGAATCTCTCGGAAATAGAATGAGGATCCCTTAAACGCTTCGGCCTGACATGTTTGTTCGATCTTCTTTCAAATTTGACGATAAATCGATTGATGCTTACAAATTACATTATTGATATATTTCCTCGTCACCGTTTACTTAATCCGATATCACACAAAAAATTCTGAAAAATATTCGGATTTTTGCAAATAATTGATGTTTTTTAGGACTCGACATGGGCAAAATCAACATTCGTGGTGTCATTTTGGAATCATCATGTCACCTGGAAATTTAGGTGTTTTTTAACTCCTGATAGATGTATCTTTACGTAACAATCCGCCACTGATGAGACTTTTGTTAAGACTGACGCCGTTAGTATTAAAAACATTATGGTATTTGTCAAGAATCTGTTTAGAACACTAATTCCGTCGCTGAGAAAATTGGTTAAACGGATTCGTGTATCACTGCCTTCCCCTCTTTTTTTGGGCCTATTCTCTTATCTCTTAGCCGGCCTGCCACAATGACTTTTATCCAATTGCCTAAGATTATCTAAACGTAATCTTCGGGTAAGGCTGCGGTAATGTAGTTTGGTGTGTATCAGGAGACCATTATCCTTAACAAAAACATCATAATCCAATCGGTGGACCCTAATGATCCTTATTATGTAGGTGGGACTATTATCGAGGGTAATGTGAATGAGCCGGTTCTGAGCCTGGGGGAGAACAGCGATGCGAGTGAAATAGCAGGAGTGACTTTTCGGGCCGGGTTGGTCGGAATTATGGGAGCCGGCACGGATGCTACAATCCATAACTGCCGTATTATTGACAACCTTACCCACGGCATCGAACTGTCCCCGGTTAGCCGCCCACATTTACTTGATTGCCTTATCACAGCCAATGGCCAAGCAGGTATCAAAATGCACGAAACGATGAGCGGCCGATGGCATTTGCTTTGCGAGCCGGTAATTGAGAACTGCTATATTGTCGGCAATAGTGATGGCAGTATAATCGGGGGCCAGCCGGTGATTTTGAATTCGGTGATTGATGGGCAGTGATTCCAAAGAATGATAAATCAAAGGGTAGCTGACCGCTATATTAATGGAAGGGTCACTGTAAACGTGCTGCCTTTCTGTGGTGTGGATTCGACGTCGATATTACCTTTATGTAAACGGGCTGCGGCAAGTGCCAGGCTCAGACCAAGACCGTTACCAGCGGCGGAACGGCTTTCGTCACAGCGATAGAACCGTTCGAATATGCGGAGCAGTTTTTCGTGTTCGATGCCGATGCCATTGTCCCGAATTTGCAGAATGACGGAATTGTTTTGAGAGTTAAGCGATAGTTTTATGTTTCCATTGTGTGGTGTAAATTTGATAGCGTTATCAAGGATGTTGGAAACCATTCGCTGTAGGCTGTTGAGGCTGCCACGCACCAAGAGATGAGGATGGGTATGTATGAATTCCAACGTCTGTTTTTTGTCTTCGGCAACGGGATAAAAGAGATCGACAGCTTGTTTTACCAACTCGACCATGTCAACGCGACCTCTACCAAGGGGGGTGAGACCGGAATCGATTTGTGCAATCTCGAGCATTGTATTAATCATTTCAATCAAACGGTCACATTCGTTGATCGTCTCGGCCCCCATTTTTTGCAGCTCCTTATTTGAGGGGTTTGAGGCAAGTGTGGTCTCGTTGAGACCTCGAATAAATGTAATCGGGCTTCGCAGGTCATGGGCGATGTTGTTAGTGGTTTCTGCGAGCTCTTTTACAAGTGCTTCGATTCGATCCAACATGCGATTAAAAGCGTAAGCCATATCGGCAATTTCATGACCATGTAGTCCGGCAGTGACGCGACGGCCCAGCTCGCCTTTGTCTATACTCATGGCCGTTTGTGTGACCTGCCGCACTCCCGACATGGCACTGTGTGTGATGAAGAAGCCGAGGCCACCGCCGAGTACGAGCACGACGCTAAAGGCAATTGCCAGGACCTGTCGGTACTGCCGCATCAGTCGGTTGATGTCCCTGAGGCTGTAAACTCCTATCATTGTCATTCCATTAGGGTATATTAAATAAGCTATACGCACCTTTTGCTTCGGGTCATGCAGTGTTCTTGTTTTCAGCGCGGCAATTTGTTCTACACCTGTTGTCTTGATCAGGGTCAGTGACGGATACGCGGGCAGTTTCGCGGGCAACGGTTTCGGTAAGTCGGCCCTGGAGGGAAGCTCGGTTAGGCTCTCGCTGATTTGGGTCAGCGCGTTTTGCCACGGTTCGATATCGGAAGAGACAATCACATCCCGCTGGGCAGAAAACAGCAGCCAGAGTACCTTATCGTTTCCCTCACTATTCGCTGCCCATGTGATAGAGTCGGTGATTATGCCGGGTGCTTCCTGTGGTTTATGTTCGAAGAGTGAATCGTAGTATGAGAAATCCGCGAGTTTTGCGGCAATTTTGGCATCCAGGCGGCTTATCATGATGGACCGCAGACTAAAATCGATGGGAACGAATACGGCAACCAGCAGGAGAGTAAAAAGAACAACGAAGAGCAGGGTGAGACGGAATGTCACCGTACCGAGTAAACTATACTTTTTCTTCGAGCACATATCCGAGCCCCCTAACCGTATGAATGAGCTTATCATTATGTCCCCGGTCAATTTTATCACGCAAACGACAGATGCGGACCTCAACTACGTTTGTCTGAGGGTCAAAATTGTAATCCCAGACATGCTCCATAATCATGGTCTTCGAGACCACACGGCCGGTGTTGCGCATGAGGTATTCGAGCAATGCAAATTCCAGCGGCTGGAGTTCTATATTCTGCCCGGAGCGTTTTACCTTGCGGCGAATCAAATCTATAGTGAGCGAGCCGACTGTCAGGGTGGTAGGTTCGGTAATTCTATTTGCTCGGCGAATCAATGCCTGGAGACGGGCCAGCAATTCTGTAAAGGCAAAAGGCTTTACCAGATAATCATCCCCTCCATTTTGCAGCCCTTTGATCCGGTCGTCAAGAGAGGCCTTGGCACTCAGGATGAGCACGGGGGTGGTGACATTTTTTTGACGTGCTGATTGAATGACGGAGAGGCCTCGAGGAGTGGGAGCATAATATCAATTATCGCCGCATCAAAGTTCTCTCTAAGCAGTAGATCAAGACCGGCGGGGCCATCAGCAACATGTACAACAACATACCCGGCCTCCTTCAATCCCTTTACTATAAACGAGGCAATTCCAAGATCGTCTTCGACTAACAGTATTCTTATGGATCTTATTATAGCAGATTGGGGCTGGCTTGAGGTGAGATTTAAGATTACATTTTGGTAATGTTAGTTTTTAAAAAGCTATATGAGTGATATGGTTCATTTCATCCATAGTCGGGTCGAGGACTGGCGCGTTAGTGTAGGTCGAATTTTGTTTTCACCGTTTACTCGCCCTTTCGTTTGCGAGTGTCACAATATCTCGACCATACCACGTCTCCAGTCCCCGCCTCGTCAAACGCAGCATGTGGATTTCCCACACTACGCTTTCCTATATGCTTCATATCAAGGTTTATGTGACTTATCGCGCTGGAGTTGCTTTCGCCAGTGATAAACCATTGACTACTCCACTTCTTCCAGCCAAAGACTTTACGTTACCATCAGCGCCAAGCCGATTCAGCCTTCACCTTGATATATATTCCCCGTCTCAGGTCCTGCAAACTTATGGCCGATTTTATCATGTCGACCTTGCCTCCCTTTTTGTCAGAGAAATTACATATAGTAGGGTCCCTTTGCTCGGCGAGCGTTACCTCGCTTCATAGCTCCTACGTTCACGCATGTTACGGCCCGGTGACTCGCTCACCATCCCTTACGATGGCTTTGTCAATGGGCTTCAGGTCATTCGATTTCTCTCCTTCCTGCCATCCAAGCTACGGGGTCTCTGGCTTCTGCCCCGGAAAGACT
>JACNGQ010000253.1 GCA_014384025.1 Planctomycetota bacterium
GGACCGGCTGTCAACTATCGCACCCCTTATGCGGCTTCCGTCCATAATGACGCCCGTAAGTAAGGTATTAACAGCGATGAAGACACCGGCTTCATCGAGCATTTGCATAGTGACAAGTTTGTAAAGCTCGGTATCGATCGCCGTGCATACAGAATCATAATCGTATCCTCTGACCATCTCGGCATGTCCCGAGCAGGCGCCGATTTTCAGGAGGCGGTCGATGATTTGCTGAGGAATTCCCTGCACCACCTGACGTTTTTTAACGCCCGGGAAGGCCTTCCACAAATTGTAGAAGCTGTGAAGTGCGGTGCCGCCTTCTGTTACGGTTCCGCCGGTATAGCCTTTTCTTTCAATCAACATGGTCTTGGCGCCCTGCCGAGCGGCCGCGAGCGCCGCTACGACGCCACCCGTGCCGGCACCGGCGACGACAACATCGAATTTCCTGACGGGCAGCCTTTTTGCAGGTTCCTCGTAATAGTCCCCTGACTGATTCCGGGCACGTGCCTGACTGTTCTTCGGAAAACCAGCCAAAACGCCCACTCCCAGCAATACGCTATTTTTCGAAAACTCTCGACGGTCCATTCCTGTCTCCTTCTCAAATCTCGTTGCGACCAAGCGTTGATATAGAATATAAATTCACCTTAGCCATTTGTAATCTAATGCCGTCAACGGCATAAGACCGGGATTCTATACTAAATCAAATCTTAGTGCAAGATGCTCTATTCGCTGAGTTTGACGGCTGTTCCGTAAACCAAAAGTTCCGCAGCGCTGCCTACAACACTCGTAGTCATATAACGAACATTAATTATTGCATCAGCTCCCATTTGTGCGGCCTGGGCGGTCATCCTGTTGGCAGCTATTGTACGGGCACTGCCCATCATTTCCGTATATTCGGTCAATTCACCACCAAGGACAAGCCTGATCAGGGCGGAGAGGTCTTTACCAAGCCAGATGGCAAAAACGGTATGCCCCTGAACGAGGCCGAGAATCTCACGAGTCTGACGGTTGGGAACGACATCGGAATTCAACAGTAAAATGCTGTTGTCAGACTCAACAGCGGCCGGCACATCTGTCGATGTTTTGGTCGTCTTTTGTTCGAGAGCAACTGTCACCAGAACCACGAGGATACCACCCAAAAGGCAGAAAATCGCTATCCGCAGCCACAGGGGTATGACCGGGTCATCGGCGACCATCACATGCCACGGCACCCCGGCAAATATGACAGTAAAGAGCCCGAGCACAAAGGCCAGAGAACCGATGTTTCTTAGTGTTTTCATAGCTACTCCTTTCCTTTAACCATAAAAATACCTTCAGCCGGCACGCTCATATTGAAATCGCTTGTATGTTCTTATGAGATTTTCTTCATTAACCGTCGTCTCCATCATGAGAGATAAACAGAGGAAGTGACATTTTCCACTTGATTGCGGAAAGTCTTAAACCGAGTGTTACAATAACCGAGGCAATAGCCGCAAGGCCCTGGTTTTGCAGAGCGATGGAAACGAAGCAGAACGTTATTGCTCCGCAAAGGGAAGCAGTAGCATATATCTCACGGCGCAGAATCAGCGGGATTTCCCCGGATAAAATGTCACGGATTATACCACCGACAACACCGGTCATAATACCCATAACTACGGCAATGCCCGGTGAAATAGTCATGTCCAGGGCTTTCTGTGTTCCCAAGACCGTGAAGACAGCCAGACCGAAGGCATCAGCTACTGAAAGCAGCTTGAGCGGCAGGCCGCAAAAGCGAACCAGAAAAAAAGTTACTATCGCTGTTGCTACCGCTACAAGCAGATAGATTGGAGCTGAAACCCAAAAAACGGGACTGGCACCCAAAATCAAGTCCCGCAGAGTTCCGCCGCCAAGGGCCGTTACAGTTGCCAGGACAACAACTCCAAATAGGTCCATGCGTTTTTTACCGGCAGCCAGTGAGCCGGTTATCGCAAAAACCGCAACGCCAAAAAGATCCATCACATACAAGAGAGTCTGCATTAGAGCACTTTCCAAATACTACTATCGCTTATGGGAACCTGGTTTATGTTTTTGCTTTTTAGACTAAAACTCCTGAATATCTCTGCCCTGGTATCGTTATTCGCTTCGGCTGGTAATTTCAATAAGATGGAAGCCAAACTGTGTTTGGACGGGGCCGTGCACTTTTCCGACTTCTTCGCTAAAAACAACCTCATCAAATTCCTGAACCATCTGGCCGGGTGAAAATTCCCCCAAATGCCCGCCCTGTTGATTGGAAGGACATTTCGAGTGCTCCTTAGCCGCTTCCGCAAAATCAGCTCCGTTTTCAATTTGTTGTTTGATGTTTTCACATTCTTCCTGTGTCTCAACCAGGATATGGCGTGCTGTGGCTTTGGTCATAATTTACTCCATTGTTTAGAATTAATATTCAGAGCACCTAACAAAATGACTCTGTGTTCGTATCTAACTATAGCCTCACCATTCTGTCAAGAAATGCTTGCGGGAGATTTTTTAACTGAATGTCAACCAAAAATCTGACGAAGCTTCCAGATGTAACCTTATAGTCTTATCCAACGAGGCAGCAAGCCAGCGCTTTACGGGTGTAAGTTCTCCTAAAAAAGTAAGGACGTCTTCGTCTATATTTTTGGCCTTTTCTTCGGGTTTCCAGAAAGCTCCAAGTGTATTTGATATAGTTCTCAATCTGTCGCGAAGCGGGCTTAGTTTGACATTTCGCTGATGGCAGGCATAAGGTCTGTCAGGATGAAGGTCTCCACCTATGGCCTTGAGGATAGTAACAACACTGCCGACAAAATCCCAGTTACATGGCTCCAGCATATCGATAGCCATCGCGAGGGAAATCTTCGCTTCGTGGCCATCAATAGTATCATGAATGATTGTCTCGACAGTTTTTTTTACGAAGTCTAAGCTGTCTTTGTAATGTTCACCTACCGGATTGGCACCTGGCTCGCCATAATGGCCGAGATCCAGGGCCATATTATGATAGGGACGACTCGGATCCAAAGCTTCGTTTATCTTATCGACGACACGTTCAACCTGCCACACTTTAAGGGGGCTCGGTGGGCCAATGAAGCTCACAAGTTCATCTGCGGATATATCGCCTACATCTAAGTCTATTTCAGTAATAGCCGGATTTTCGCACCAGCTTGAAAGTATCTGTTTGTAATTCTCCAGCTCCTTTTTACGCTGCGACGGTCTTTCGTTAGAACGCTCCGGGCATCGTCCGGCGCCTATAGCTTTGGCAATGTACTCGGCTTCTTTATCGGCTTCGTGGTAACATAATTCAAAGCCGGAAATAAGCTGCCTTATCTTAGCCGTATCATCATCCAGAGGGCCAATAGAGTCTTCCATCTTATCGATTTCAAATATTTCAGAATCACCTTGTGTATCACAGTTGCGCCAGTATGGTCTCACTAAGGATTCATTTTCATTTTCTTCCTGATTCATTTTGTTACCTCACTTTTTTAGCTCAACGATTAGCGCTATTTCGGTTGCGCCGGATTATTCTTTTCTGCTTGCAGTTGTTTAGCTTCCTCTTGAAGCTGACTCTTCTCGTATGACGTCAGGGGACGAGGAGGAAGACTGTCGAGGATATCCTTTATATCTTCCGGAACGGACAAATCAAACGACTGATAGTACCGCTGGACATACCAAAATGCAGGGAGCCTGTCTTCGTCGTTTTTCCATAGTGAGTCGGCACTGACAACGCACTGGCGAATGTTAGTTTCTATATTCTTTAGCAACTGCTCCTGACGGTCTGAGCGAATCATATAAGCAGTGTTGGCATTACTGAGGATTCCGTTGTAATACTGATCTCTGAACATCCGAGAATAACCCCAGGCAACAAGTCCACCTAAAATAATAGCTCCAAAAACAAAGCCTGCCGTGAACAGTCCTACGGCCTTGAATATTCCTTTTCGATTGGCCATAATATTTCTCCTTCCGGATAATTAAGAGAGTAACTAAAGATATATCCGCATGTTGAGAGGATATTAAAGGCAAAGATACAGGATTTGCAAGGAAATAAAAAAGCCCCAAATGAAATTTGGGGCTGAATATTGTTTTACGATAATTAGAGGCTGCTATTCATGGGCTTCTCGCATCTGCTCGTAGAACTCAGCGAATTTGTCCTTATCTTTAGTTTTTCGATATGCTATCGCTGAGCGAGGATGCTCGTTCAATATGCCTGTAACCATATAGGGTATTATATAGCCCCATTCGATATCCTTCTGCATCGGTATCAAGTGGTCCTGTATAACTTTTAGAATCGGTGTGAGATTGAATTTGGGATTTTTCAGGAAACCGACTAAAAGCTCGAGGCAGCAATTGCCGGGACCCCGGCCGATACCGTAAAGCGAGCCATCGAGATAATTAGCGTTGTGAATGATAGCTTCAATGGTATTGGCGTATGCAAGCTGCTGCTGGTTGTGGCAGTGTATGCCTATTTCTTTTCCGGGCAGATGTTCCTGATAAAGTTTGACAAGATACTCTATCTGCTCACAGTATAATGCGCCAAAACTATCGACGACGTAAACCACATCGACAGGTGTCTTCGCCAACTGGTCAAGGGCTTCTACGAGGTCGGGCTCAATTTCTGTAGAAATTGCCATAATATTGCAGGTTGTTTCATAGCCGAGGTCGTGACATTTTTTGATAAGCTCTATGGCACTGTCGATATATTTTACATACGTTGCCGCCCGAATCATATCCACCGGGCTTTCGTCAGCGGGAGCAAAGTGCTGCTCTTTGACGCGATACGAGTCAACCATTATGCTTATTTTTATATCAGACTCAATTCCGTCGATAACCTTTTTTATCATATCGTCATCGCAGTATTTCCACGCTCCATAATCTTCGGGGGGATAAAGCTCTCTGCTGCTTCGATAACCAAACTCCATATAATCAACACCGCTTTTGGAGATCCCCTGGTACACAGCGCGAACAAAATCATCGGTGAAATAGTGGTCATTAATAAGTCCGCCATCCCTGATAGTGCAATCGAGTACCTTGATTTTTTCTCTGTACATATTCCAACCTTTAACTAATTTTATCTAAAGTATTTTCAACACTCTTCCGAGAATCTCGGGAGCAACATCGACAGCATACTGTCCATCCGGGCAATACACCTGACCTATATCATTAAGCAATACGAATCTCGGCCATTTGTTAACAGCTTTTTTGTCGTGTTTAATCAGGTCTATGAGGTCTTTTTCGGCTAAATTCGGGGGCAATTTTACCGGAACATCCAGTTTTTCGAGAATTTGCCGGACTCTTTCGAGCCTGTCCTTTGGGGCTATTTTTAATTCAATCTCTATCATACCAGCAGCAATGATACCTATAGCGACCGCCTCGCCGTGCAGTAATTCGAATCCGCTGGCCGTTTCAACGGCATGTCCAATAGTATGGCCATAGTTTAGAATTCTTCTCTTGTTTTGCTCATAGGGGTCGGTCTCGACGACATCGCCCTTTATTTTGCAGTTAAACTGTGCTACTTTTTCCAGCACTTCTGATTTTCTTTCGAGGACAGCGTCGAGATTGTTTTCAAGATATTCAAAATATTCACTATCGGCGATAAGGGCGTGCTTAAAAGATTCAACCAGACCGGCTCTGAATTGTCTGTCGTCCAGAGTTGTCAAAGTTGCGACATCGATATAAACAGCCGACGGGTGCCAAAACGCACCGAAAGCGTTTTTGCTTAGGCTCGAATCGATTCCGGTTTTGCCGCCCACGGCCGAATCGGCCTGAGCGACAGTGGTCGTGGGTATCTGGATGACTGGAACGCCTCTTTTAAAAACAGCAGCCGCAAATCCTGCGATGTCACCGACCGTTCCGCCGCCAAGAGCAACAACAAGGGTGTCTCTGCCGAGACAG
Source organism: Planctomycetota bacterium (assembly GCA_014384025.1). Lineage (GTDB taxonomy): Bacteria > Planctomycetota > Phycisphaerae > Sedimentisphaerales > Anaerobacaceae > NIOZ-UU13. The sequence continues at coordinate 5,860 of JACNGQ010000253.1, forward strand.
GCCTTCTCCATCGTTTCGATTATCGTTACCGCCGTATCGATATTTTTCGAAGCCTCACCGGGCGGGCTTATTACAAAAGCAGGAGCATCGCTTTGGCCAAGAAGCTTTTCCAAATGTCCTGCTGAGACCAGGTTTTCATCGGTAACAACAAATTTATTGTATCCGTTGAAATCTGCTTCTATCCGAGGCCATAATCCGCCAAGAAGACCTGAGCCGATTTCTGTCCTGTAGCTTTTGGCCGGCGAAGCCGGAATTTTAATCTCATGCTCTAACATAATATTAAGTCTATAAACCTACAAAGAATCCGTTTTTTAACCTTTCAGGACACTTCTAAACAAGCCTTCGACAAGCTCAGGCCAGGACTTGAGTGTACTATTGCGGATTCTAACAATAACGCAAACCAAGCAATATAATCTATTTACGTCCTATATGCAAGAATTTAGGCCAAAGAGCGGTCAAATTATTTTTAGGGGGAATACCTTGATTTTTAGCCTTGCTTTTGGGGTTTCTCACTGCTATATGTTTGATTATGGAGACAAAATTAGCCGTTCCAATAGCAGCGAAGGATTTAGACCAGGCCAGGCAGCAGGTCAAGGCGGCAATATCCGCCGGTGCCGAGCTGCTCGAATTGCGTACAGATTACCTCGTGAATCTCAGTGTCGAGATGGTTAAAAATCTGATTGCCTATGTAAAAAGTGCCGGTGATAAACAACTGCCAATAATTGTGACCTGCCGGGACCAGCAGCAGGGGGGGGTGATGGATTATGGGCAACAATTGCGAGTTGAAGTGCTGGTATGTGCCCTGAAAGCCGGCGCCGAGTTTATTGACTTCGAATATGATAATTTCCTTATTGCCGAGAGCCAGGAACCTATAAAGCAGGCGCTGTCACAAAATCCACAAGCCCGTCTAATCCTATCGGCGCATAATTTCGAAACAAAATTTCCTGATATAAGCAAGCTGCATCGTGATATTTTAAATGTATGTCCCGAAACGATACCCAAACTTGTCTATGCCGCAAATCATATTAATGACTGCTTCGAAGCCTTTGATTTGCTGCACCAAAACAAAGGTGAAAGAATTGTGTTCTGTATGGGCGAGGCCGGGCTCATCAGCAGAATCATTGCGAAAAAGCTGAACAGCTTCGTAACTTTCGCAAGTATCGATGACCAAAGCGCAACGGCACCCGGGCAGTTGACTATCGAGCAGTTTAGGAAATTGTTCCGCTCTGACTGTATTAATACTGATACTGAACTTTTCGGAGTGATAGCCAATCCGGTCGGCCATTCATTAAGCCCGGCGATTCATAACGCCTGCTTTGGCGAAAAACAAATGAACAAATTATATTTGCCGTTACTGGTCGAGGGGGGACGGCAGGAATTCGACTCGTTTTTGCACAATGTCATTGAAAGAAAGTGGCTGAATTTCATTGGCTTTAGTATAACAATTCCGCATAAACAAAGTGCTCTGGAATTTGCCCGGGCCAATGGGGGGTTCGTAGAGCCATTGGCTGAAAAAATAGGGGCGGTTAACACATTAGTATGCAGGGTGGGCAGCCCACCGAATAAAATTAACAATGGTGGGGCAAGCCCCACCCTACAAGCTTACAATACCGATTACTCCGCCGCATTGGATGCAATTACTTCTACGCTGGGTATCGAGCGAGACGGCTTAAGAGGGCTATCGGTCGCAGTTGTCGGAGCCGGAGGTGTCGCAAGGGCGATAGTCGCAGGTTTAAGCGATGTTGGAGCAAAAATCCGAATATACAACCGTACTGTTGAAAAGGCTGAAAAGCTCGCGGTTGAGTTTAATTGTGATTTTGCGCCGCTGGATGATTTGATGGATATGAACGCCAAGCTGGTAGTAAACTGCACAAGCATTGGAATGCATCCAAATGTTAATACTTCACCTGTCCCTCAGGAATGTCTGAAAAGTGATATGGCGGTTTTTGATACAGTTTATAATCCCGCCGAGACTTTGCTGTTAAAGCAGGCCCAGCAGGCCGGGGCAAAATCAATCGACGGCGTTTCAATGTTTGTCAATCAGGGCTTAGCTCAATTCAAACTATTTACCAAAACCGACGGCAATGCGGAGCTTATGCGAAAAACCATTGTTGACTGTCTTTCCAAAGGGTAGTTTGAGAACGAAATGGGGAAGTACTTAATCCTTGACAAAAGCGTTTTTGAAGCAACTTCAACTTCCAAGCTAGAAAACTTTGCTAACAATCACTTTTTAATTCTTTCTGATGACCTGTACTATGAGTGTGCTACAACTACCAGCAACAAAGAAAAAATGTTGGATCGCTTTAGGTCCGTGATTCTAAGCGGAGCATATTTTTGCACAAGTTGTAAGGAGATTGTTAAGAAAGAAGCTCAAATCTTGCAGCCATATGGTTTTCTTGTAGATTTAAAGGAAGTTCCAGCCCTAAGGAAAACATTTCAAAAAAACAGCAGGCCTTATAATCCAGATCAGGCACAGAAAAAATTAGAAGAAGAATTAGATATGGCACAAAGGATTATTAATAATGCAGATGGTTTTACACAACAACTACTTCGAGATGATCCAGAACTTCTCAAAGAAGCTCGAATGTGTGATAACAGCAACTCGATACGACTTGAGCGACTTCAAAAATGGACTGAATTTGTTGATACGCAAAATATGCATGAATCGGCCCAAGTATGGTTGAATGATATTACAGAACAACCTGAAAAATTTTGTTTATCAGATAAATGGGTGACCTGGCATTTTCTTCGCTTAATACATATTCTATTACAAGAAAGGACTTTTTTAAGACAAAGTGGAGATAACTCCTCAGCGTACATTATTGAACATGACCTTCAAGATATAAAATATATACTACTTTTAAGTCGAACTGATGGCTTATTAACGAAAGATAAAGGTTGTTCGAGTTTAGCAAAAGCAGCATTTCCTGATAAAGATGTATTTTCCAGCCTTGATGAAGTACCTAACGAATATCTATGTAATTGGGATTAGAATTGCCATTACACAATTTAATTGTTGCTCTATTGTGGTTATCGCTGGTATTATTTGGTAAATATGGTTGAAGAGGCAGTTATAGACTCGGTAAAGCGTTATCTTGCTGCGCTGCCGGCATTGGGTATTCATGCCCGCCGAGCTGTTTTGTTTGGTTCCTATGTGCAAGGACAAGCTAATAAATACAGCGATATAGACCTGGTTGTAATTGCACCAGAATTTGACGGCTCGCGCGAAATCTCATTGATTAAAGCGCTCTGGCGGGCAACCGTAAGCGATAATCGTATCGAACCTATCCCGTGCGGGGAAGCGGAATGGGAAACCGACCAATGCCGTCCGATTCTTGAAATTGCCCGTCGTGAAGGTGTTATCATTGCTGCTTAGTAACATACTACTTCCAAAACTGGAACAATAAATAACATTTACGTGGGGGAATTTTATGCGGCGGAAAGACCAGGAAATAACTGATATTGCCTCTATCGAAGATATTATCCGCAAGGGGCAGGTATGCCGTTTGGCTTTATCTGAAAACGGGCGGCCATATATCGTTCCTCTTTGCTTTGGTTATAAAGATAATAATTTGTATTTTCATTCCGCCCGTGAAGGCAAGAAGCTGGATATACTTAGAAAAAATAATAATGTCTGTTTTGAGATAGACATAGACCATGAGCTTGTTAAAGGGAAAAAAGCATGTAACTGCAGTATGAAATATAGAAGTGTTATCGGATTCGGCAAGGCCGAACTTATAGAAGACATCGAACCAAAACGCAGGGCATTTAATATTATCATGCAGAATTATTTCGAAGGTTTTTTTAAATATCCGGAAGAATCCATTCAGAACACAGTAATCATAAAAGTTGAAATAGAAAGTATGACAGGAAAAAAGCTGGGTTATTAGAAATAGCCACAAGTAAAATCGAGCTTGGCAGGTTTTGTCCTGCGTGATATCATTCTTAGAGTTTTTTTGAGCCGCGTTAAATACCTTCCTTTTCTTTTGGTTGTCATTGGTGGAAATGACAGGTATAATGCGCAGCAAATACAGACCTGCAGTAAAACCGCAGGATAAATAGAGTTTCAGATTTCGATATGGTTAAGGACAAACTGAATGGCCAAAAGTAAAAGTAAAAAACCTGAAAAAGTAGTTTTAGCATATAGCGGGGGCCTGGATACGAGTGTTATTCTTCCATGGCTCAAGGAAACCTACGGTTATGAGGTAATAGCGTTTGCGGCCGAGTTAGGTCAGGGTGATGAGCTGGCAGGCATTAAACGTAAAGCCCTGGCAAGCGGGGCTGCCAAGTGCATAGTCAAGGACCTACGTAAAGAATTTGTCCAGGACTACCTCTGGCCGATGCTCAAAGCAGGTGCGGTCTATGAAAAAAAGTATCTGTTAGGTACGAGCGTCGCCCGGCCTCTAATCGCCAAGCATCAGGTCGAAGTTGCACAAGCTGAAGGCGCCACAGCAGTAGCCCACGGAGCAACAGGCAAGGGCAACGACCAGGTACGATTCGAATTGACTTTTATGGCACTGGACCCATCGCTGAAAATCGTCGCGCCATGGAAAGACCCTAAATTCGAACTGACTTCCCGTGAGGCGGCGGTTGATTATGCAAAAAAACACAAAATCCCAATCGATCAGACAAAGAAGAAAATCTACTCCTGTGACCGCAATCTCTGGCACATCAGCCATGAAGGAGCCGACCTCGAAGACCCGGCCAATGAGCCAAAGGACAATCTTTTTACTATCTCCAAGCCGGTTTCGGAAGCGCCTGATCAGCCGGACTATGTAACAATAGGTTTTTTTGAAGGAATCCCCGTAAAGCTTAACGGCAAGCTGACAAGCGGTGTGAGATTGATTGAAACATTGAACAAACTCGGCGGAAAACACGGTGTTGGACAGGCTGACCTTGTCGAGAATCGGCTGGTTGGTATAAAGTCACGCGGCGTTTATGAGACCCCGGGCGGAACAATTCTCATGGCAGCTCACGATGCCATGGAAAGCCTGACACTTGACAGGGAAACTTTACACTATAAACAGCAGGTCGCTCTGAAATATGCTGAACTGGTATATTACGGTCTGTGGTTTTGTCAACTGCGTGAGGCAATTGATGCATTTGTAGATATTACACAACGGAATGTTACCGGCGAAGTTAAGATGAAACTGTTCAAAGGGCAATGCACACCGGCCGGCATAAAAAGCCCGTACAGTTTGTATAATACCGACCTGGCAAGCTTTAAGATGGGCGCCGAATATGACCCAACCGACGCGACCGGCTTTATACGTCTGTTCGGCTTACCGGCGAAAGTGGCCGCTGTTGTTAATATGAAGCATAAGAGCACAAAAACTTAGTGCATTATGTACTGCTTTTGCAAAGGAGGCATTGTGGCAGTACCAGACTGGATTTGGTTTGTCTTTACTTTTGCGTTCGGCTGTTGTATAGGCAGCTTTCTGAATGTCGTTATCTATCGCTTACCTCGTGATAAGTCTTTGGTAACTCCGCCATCAGCCTGCCCAGCCTGTGGCAAACACATTCCTTTTTACGACAATATACCACTGTTTTCGTGGCTGTTTTTGGGGCGGAAGTGCCGATATTGCAAGGTGTCGATTTCTCCACGTTATTTTATAATCGAACTGCTGACAGGGCTGGTTTTTCTCGGCCTTTTCATTTTGTATTTTCAGTTTAATTTGAGAGACGGTATCAGGTTAGACGCCGGAGGCGGCTGGTTTATTTATGTAATTCACATAATTATGCTGGGAGCTTTCATTGCCGCTTCAGCTATTGATTTAGAGCTTTGGATTATTCCACTATCTATTTGCTGGGTAGTCACCGCAGCCGGATTTATTGGCTCGGCGGTCGGCGTTTATATAATTGATCCGGCCCTGATTCATGCGTATTCGCTTTTGCCGAGTGCTTCCGCTAATACGGGTGCACTGGCAGTAGGCGCAACGGCAGGGCTCGTGATATCCCTCGTGCTGCTGGTTAGCGGTGTTCTAAAGAGAAGTTATGACTCAGAAGATTCCGAAGATTTGCAAAGTCCTATACCTGAAAATCTTAAAGAGCCTGACGATTCGACCGAGGAGTCAAAAGAACCTGTGGAAGAGCAGTTCAATCATCGTCTGGAGGCGTGCAGAGAAATCGTCTTCCTGCTTCCAATAATCGTCTGTTCAGTAGCAGGTCTCTGGATAGTCAGAGAAGTTGCACCAGTAGCCGCCTGGTGGGATAAATTTTCACAAATTCCTGCCATTGCAGGACTTCTGGGCAGTGTGTGGGGTTATTTTGTAGGTTGCGGAATCGTCTGGTGTATCAGGATTTTCGGCACACTGGGCTTCGGAAAAGAAGCGATGGGGCTCGGTGATGTGCATCTGATGGGAGCTGCAGGGGCGGTAATAGGACCTGTTTACGTTGTGGTGGCGTTCTTTGTAGCACCATTCTTTGGACTGACCTGGGCGGGTTTTCAGATGTTTTTTAAAAAAATTAAACAAATTCCTTACGGTCCGTTCTTGTCTTTAGGTATATTTGTTGTTATTATTCTACATGATTGGATTCGCGATTACGTGAGTTTTGTGTTTGATCATTGAATCTGGAAATATAAACTCAACATTATAAGGAGATAGAAAATGCGGACTATCAACAAAAAAACTGTAGCTCTGCTGACTTGTCTTGTAGCACTTGTCCTTTTGCCCGGCTGTGTCAACTGGGAGAAAAGATATAAAGCCCTGAGCGTCGAGCATGAGAATCTAAAAGGTCTGCTCGAACGTGAAAGAGGAGAAAAAGGCCAGCTTGCCGACCGCATTTCACAAGACCAGATGACAATCGAAGAGCTTCAAAGACAGATTGAACAACGCAGCAAAACACCCGCCGATGCAACCGGCTTTGGACCCGGCTATGATGTTTCACTTGAC
>JACNGQ010000004.1 GCA_014384025.1 Planctomycetota bacterium
CGAACCACAGGCTTGCCCACCATGACCTTCGGATCACAAACAATACGCTTCAGCAATTCTTCATCTTTCATAATACTACTCTCATTTAATTTATTTTGAATAATTATATTATAAATCAAGCCAAAGGGCAACAACTTTCGCACTAACGAATTGCCTTTCTCTCGCATTCCTAACTACAATTGCCTCATTCTTAACTGGAAATGCCGCATTCCTTCTTGGGAAAACCCCATTCTCAACTGGAAGTTCAAAAAGGCTGACATTGCCGTAACGGAGCCTGCCATTCGCACAAAGACACCCCTCTCGGACTTCGCATTGCCCAAAACACAAGATCCTACTGCGTCAAGTGCACCTGTCTCCCGCAAGGCAGCCGCTACGACGTATAGAACACCAACAGTTAACATTACGGCGTTTGAAAAACCTACTAAAGCCTCTTCCGGGCTTATAATGCCAGCGATGCTTACCAACACTACTGCTCCCAACAGTAAAGCGTCTGGTGCACGGTTGTTAATAAGCCCGGCAAATACTGCTATCAGAACGCCTAAACAGAATAAAGCTTCCCAACCCATCTTTAACAACCTTTGCTTTTATCTAACAAACAATACATACAATAATGTATCACTGGATACGAGTTTTTTGCATTCTATATGCTAATTGCTATCAAGACTGCTACGTATTGACAAGACACTTGTTAATACTCCTAAAAATATTAGCTGGAACCCTTCTTATACACGATTTAACAGCCAATTTGAACTTTTCTTTTCATTGGATTACAAAATTCATCGCCAATTTTCAACTGATTTCAGCTTAAATTCTCGGACAAAATTGATTCTCAAAGCATCCTCGCCTCTTTTCGTTAAAGAATTATTCCTTGCGACCGGTGATAATACTTACTCGACATATGAGGGCACGGCACTCAACATAGCTGCTCCAGGTGTGCTGGTGAATGACAGTGACGTGGATGACAACCACAAAGTGACTCAAAAACACCCCATATCGCCACCTCTTGACTATTTTCAAGTATGGCTATAAAATAGTCAGAATGAAAAACGCTACCTGGAAAATATAGTAGATGAGTTCTGCTTTGACAGCCACAAAATGGCTTTTGTCTCCGGGCCAAGGCAATGAACAAAACTACGTTTAGTAAAATGTTGTTGAAAAACCGAATAGAGGACCAAGTCGTTCCAATAGAATCTTTTAACCAAAAGTTGAAATAGACATTTGATTTATTTCAACTTTGACGTCAAACTTGAAATAAAGATTTCTTTGTTTCGAGTTTTCCGCCCATGGCAAAAAGATACAAATATTGACCTTATCTTACAGCCACCCTCCCTAAGGCCACCTGTCCCAACGAAAAACCCCATCTTGATGGGGAAACGAGCACACTGGATCTCATGCAGATACTATGGCCTAAACAACTTGAACTTCAATTCCTGAATCGCCTTGAAATGTTTGGCATTGCCCGAACACAGATGCAAATGATTCTCGGTAGCCGTGGCTGCAATGATCGCGTCAATAGCTCTAATACCATGTGAAAGGGAATACTCTTCAACATAGACTGCTGCGCGATGTCCAATACTTTCTGTGAGCGGTAATGTTTGGAATCCTAACTCTTTGAGAAAGTCCGATATATAGTCATGTTGCTTTTTATTATTTGCAGCCTGCAAAAGCTCCATATAAGTAACAATCGAAATATAGCGGTCAATTGATCGGTCAACTACACGTGCTGCCTTCTCGCTTCCCCGCTGAATCCAAATCAAGATATCCGTATCAAATATCATGATACCGTCCCCCGCGTAATTGGTCCATTAACTCCTCAACAGCTCCGCCATCCTTATACATATTAAAAAAAGGATGATCAGATACTCTTCGCTCTGACTTACCTCGTGCGGCCTTAATGACACCTTTAAGTTTGCCCCGACACAGAATGCTCACATCCTCATTACGATCCAAAGCCTTCAATACTTCTTTCATTCGATAACGCAAATCCACGACAGATGCCTTCATAATGTACTCCTTAAATGTATAACACAACTATACACTTGAAAACATGACTTGTCAACAACAAAATCACACAATTTTAGTTGAGAGATTCCGTTGCTCATCGCAGCCTGCGGACAAGGCTCAGTAGTATTTTCCATTTCTCCTGATTTTAAGTGCTGCAGAATCTGCTTCATAAATCAGCCTTCGCGTTGTGTATTGAGTCGCAAACCAAGCAATGTTAGTTCGCCAATCACTGTTAAATGAATCTCGTTAATCACTTTTATCTTAAATTGGACTTCCTCATGAACTTTTAACTTGTGACCTGTGCCACTTCTGCTGACTAGAAACAATCATTACTATCTCATTCGCACTTAACAACCACAATGTAACACAGAAACAACTCATAGCTTTTGCTTGAAGGTGATTTATGATCGTTTGCTGAAGTGATATATTTTTGTCCAAAAAATACTTAGCAAAAGCTGCCCGGCAGATCCCAAACCGAGAACATCAGGACTTGTGGTTTGCAGGCCACAGCCAGACGAGCGTTCAAAACGTTTTAAACTTTGCAAGGGATAACTCTCTTTTAAGAC
>JACNGQ010000003.1 GCA_014384025.1 Planctomycetota bacterium
TTTGCGAGGGCGATAGACAGGAGATGTGCCGGGCATAAACTGTGTCTCCCAACAAAAAATAGAGTCATACCCGGCAATATATACTGTAAGTTATACTGAAAGTAAAACACTTTCCCAGTGAGGACAGCACCAGAAACGCCAACACAAGATAGTAAAAGCCCTCAGGTCCGGTGATGAACATCTTGGCCAATACGCGGTATCACCGTTTTTCATAAAGGCGGCACAAAAAAGCGCCTTCGGAAACAGTTATCCAAAGGCGCTTACTGACGTCATCCGCGCGGTCCTGCAAATATAGACTTCTGGTTTCAGGGACATGGCCCTGCCTCACATACCTGTCGCGGTCGAGTTATTAAAAATCCGTATTAAATGCGCTCGTGGCGCACTTACCTGCATGATCTTAGCATTGCAAACCATTTGAAAATAGCCAACAATTGGTTTTGCAGTCATCTGTTAGTTGATCATTCTAAATTCCAGGGTAACATAGGCATTGTTGCATCAGGTCTTTTTCCAGGATACGGTGAAAAAACCCTGTCATTCTGTGAGGGTCCGGTTGGGTAACTGGCCGTTCTACCTTGATTCCGTTTGAAGGGTTATCGTAGCGTTCTGCATGAACTGTAGTCGTTTCTATTCAAAAACCTCATACGACTAAATTAACCAAATCATATTCCTGCCCCTGGATTAATGCTAATCCTTTGGTACAGATCTTTAAGTAAGGAATTGGAACGAGCGTTACAAATTCTAAGTTCATCTTTGGGGTTTCTAGATTGCACCCCATATCACGCCATGTGGCGAGGAGACGATTCACAGATTCTATTGTTTCATCAAAAGACAGATCTGTTACCAACCCGTTCAATGGAGTTGGAAATGAAGTTAAGAGTCTTCGCTGGCGAACAGCTACAAAACCACCACCCATATTGACTGTCTCATTGGCTGCAACCGCCATATCTTCGTCAGAAGATCCGACCAGCACCAGATTCTCATTGAGTACATTTGCAGTCGTTCCGATGCATCCGTCTTGAATATTAAACCCTTTGACAAAAGCAAGCCCAATCTCACCAGTCCCGAAAATTCGGTCGATCATCGCAATCTTATTGATCCCTCTGCCAGGATCTGCCTGAATGAAACCGTCAACGACAGAAAGCGCCTCAACTGATTCCGGGGTTTCTAATGATCCATCTCGCGTTGTGATAACTCTTACGTTTACTGTTTTCTCGGCATCTGCTGGTGCAGAAATACGGAAATCTTCTGCTTTCAAAATACGACCGACATTCATTGTGCCATACAGCCATTCTGGGTACTCTGGTTGCTGAAGCTGTCGGATTAGTTTACCACCCTCTACCCACACCTCACCATTAGCAATCACTTTCGAAATTTGAAAGTCCGCCAGATGTTCAACAAATAGGATATCTGCAAATCTTCCAGCTGCAATAACCCCCATATCATGGTTTACCCGGAAGAACTCAGCGGGTTGGATTGTTGACATCTGGATCGCCTTTATCGGATCCAACCCATTCCTGATGGCTACACGCACGACATGGTCTATTTGCCCACGTTCCACTGCCCAGTCCGGTGTGGTGACATCAGTGTTTAGCTGGAAGGCTCGCGAAGCGTAACCTCTGTCTGTAATAGCAGGAAGAAGCTGTCTCACATCACTGCAAGCACTGCCCTCTCTTATTAAAACATGAAGGCCAAGCTCCGCTTGACGTTGCGCATCACCAAGAAACACAATCTCGTGATTATTCATTATGCCAGCAGCTATGAATCCATTCAGACCTCGGTCCTCATACATCCCAGCAGAGTGTCCAGTTGGGACCTTGCCCTGCCGAAGACACTCCTCGATCAACTGCAAAAGCCCTCGATCGCGCCGTTCTCGATCTAACATATATTCAAAACCTGTCTCTTCGATTCCCTTTGTTTCGGGATAGTTGAGCATCTCGAACAAGTCCTCGATCGTTGGCGCATTTGGTGAAGAGGGAAGCCCCAAACACCGATTTTGAACATAACACATAGTTGGCACCAAAAAGATCGGCTTAACAGGGGTCCGTAAAAGTTCATCAAGAAAAAATCTAACAGCTTTCATACCATTTACAATAGCATGCCCATAAAAGCCGGCTGCAATGGCTGTGCACCCGTGCAATAACCTGCCGGCAGCAAAGACCGTGGAGTTTGTATAGGTATGCCACTGATGGGTATGTGGATCAACGAGGCCAGGAACGAGAAACTGGCCGTCGGCATCTATAACCTCGGTTTCATCACCAATCGCATAGCCAATATCTCCAACAGCAGCGATACGAGAACCCTTTATGGCGATACTGTCTGACTGAATCCGACCCGTATGTACATTGACTAAATGACCATTAATAATGGCCATATCCGCAGGTTCATAACCCATTGCAACATCTATTAACGCCTCACGTTCAAGCTTCACTTCGTCCATTTTCGACTCCTTTCATGAAGGCATCTTGCGAACTAAATCGTCTAAAAGGGGTCAAATCTTTGATTGACCTTTCTTATAGTGAATCAAATATTTGCCCATAACGCTTTTTGAACTTATTGCTTCTCAA
>JACNGQ010000178.1 GCA_014384025.1 Planctomycetota bacterium
TCAGCGATTACAGAACGAAAATAATGTTGACTTAAAGGCCTTAAATATGTTAGAATAGGTAAAATTATCAAATTGGATGCAGGGCTAAGCGGTAAAAAGCTAAGGTCAAGGGAATATAAGACCAGCTTTATGCATCGTAAAGAGGGATTCATATCCGAACCAGATGCCAAGGGCCGGAAGTGCTTGAAATAAATAAAGTTAACAATTTCCACATCCTTCTATACAAAGTGGTTATATAACGAAGGTTGTTATGTTTGAGGGTAAATCATTAAAACCGACTTCCGGGCAGAATACTGGTTCTCGTAAAAGAAGTGCGGGTACCGGAAAAATACCTGATAAGCTGCCTGACAAAACTCTTAGATGCCGCCATGAGCTTAAGTACCACATAAGCGAATCAACGGCCGAGGGGATTATCCAGTTCATTAAACCTTATCTGCCTTTGGACCGGTATTGTAAATTACACCGAAGTCGTGATTATCCGATTGTGAGTCTTTATCTGGATTCAAGTAACCTACAACTCTGCAAAGAAAGTCTCGGGGGACTTCAAAACCGCTACAAACTACGAATCCGCAGTTACACCGACGAACCGGATTATCCCCGCTTTTTTGAGATTAAGCGCCGGATAAATACTATCATTATGAAAAGCCGGGCCCGTGTCATGAGTAGTGATGTTCCGATTTTGCTCGGAGGTCTGCCACTGCCACCACAGAATTATACAGCCGATACAGATTCAATCAATCAGTTCCAGTTATATATGCATAACATACGAGCAAAACCTGCAGTATTAATTCGTTACACCCGGCAGGCATACGAAGGCGGCTCAGAAAACAAAGTAAGAGTAACATTCGACCGTGAGCTTGCTTACTGTGTTACCAAAGAACCTGAAGTTAGACTTGACGGCAGCGGCTGGCAACGTAATCCCTTTACAAGAGGCGGTGTCGTTTTGGAAATAAAATTCACTGATTGTTATCCTTTTTGGCTCAGCCAAATGGTCAAGTGCTTTAATTTAAGGCAACGCTCAATATCAAAGTACGCTTCTTCAATTCAAGATTCTTGTTTGTTAAAGTTTTGTGCGCCCCAGTTAGCGAGTATGTAAACTATGGATAGGATGTGGCAAATACTGGAAGGTCCTTCTTCATCAGGTGGGATTTTTACACCCGAAGCAATCATTTTGTCCTTACTGCTTGCCTTTGCCCTCGGACAGGTCCTGGCGTGGGTTTATTATTTTACTCACAGCGGTTTGTCCTATTCAAAATCCTTTGTCCAATCACTGATTCTAATCACGGTCGTAATAGCGATGGTTATGACAGTCATCGGTTCCAATATTATCACCGCAGTTGGGCTTATGGGTGCTTTAGCAATTGTACGTTTTAGAAACATCATCAAAGATACCAGGGACATAGCCTTTATTTTTTGTTCACTTGTAGTTGGTATGGCGGCAGGCTCTCAGCGTTATGATGTCGCTATCATCGGAACTATAATTCTGAGTTTGATAGCAATATATCTGTATCTTACCGGGTTTGGTACACACCAGCCACACAATGGCTTTTTGCGGTTCAGTTTCAGGGGCCACATTGGACCTGATAATCCAATTTCCGCTATTCTTAAACGTTTCTGCGGCAGTTTTACTCTAATATCGGCACAAGCCAGCGGCTTTGGCACTGCTGAAGTAGAATACGCCTATCAGTTGATGATACGAAATGCTGCAAAAAACCAACAGATGCTGTCCGAACTGCAACAGGTCGAAGGCCTCGAAAACATCAATCTGACAATGCAGGAGCAACTGCTGGAGGTCTAAGCCGCGTATGAAAATAATAAGCCCAATAAGTTTTCTCTCTCGTTTACGCCGGCACATTCTGCCTATCCTGGTTTGGCTAAGTGTCGTCGCATGCGTGGTTGGGCTTTTCACTCGCCGCTCACAACATTTTGAAGTTTTGGGCATTGCGCAGGGACAGGTTCGCCAGATTGCAGCCAACTGCACAGGACGTCTGACAAGCATGCCGGTCCAATTGTTTGACCAAGTCAGCCTGGGACAACCGGTGGCTGTTGTTGACACTATCCTCGACAACGAACAGCCACAAGACCAGTTGCAGGCACAATTATCCACTATCTTAGCAGAAATAGAACACTTGACGTCACAATTAGTGCCAACACAGGACGACCTGCTCGCTGAAAAAGCGGACCGTGAAACCAGCCGTCTCAGCGACAGTAGAAGATTTTCAGTTGACGTTGAAAGCGCCCGACTTGAGATACTAAGGTACAGAGCACTAATCGAAACTGATCGAATAATGCTGGAAGACCTGGCTTTGGAAGTACAAACCATCAAGGAGCTCCTGGCACAGGAGGCCGTAGCACCTTATGAACTTCAGAAAGCACAAATTCAATACGAAACACTGGCAAAAAAGATTGAAGAAAACGAGCAACTCCTGGAGCAGGCTAAAATCGCTCTTAAACAAACCCAGCATCGGTATGATGAATATATCCGATATCAACCTCACCATCCCTCGGTGGACAATGCTCTTGACGTTATCCGCAAAGCAATAAAAATTCAGGAGCGGCGGATGGACGAATTATTAGTACAAATTGAGGCATTAGAGCCACGGAAAACATTGAAGCTAACGGCTCCAATTGACGGTGTTATAAGCCAAATTCTGCATTGGCCTGGAGAAGCTGTATCAGCAAGCCAGCCGATACTCACAATAACTGAGGTTAAGCCCACTGAAATCCTCGCTTATGCCGTAGAGAGCCAGGTGAATCAAATTCAGAAAGGAATGGCCGTAGAACTCGCAAAAAGAGGCGGTTCAGAAAAGATTGAGATTGCACGTTCCCAGATAACATACATTGGACCGATCGTTGAACAATTACCGGCAAGGCTGTGGCGAAATCAAAATATCCCTGAGTGGGGGAGACCATTCTTGATTAAAGCTCCACCTCAAATGAAGCTTATAACAGGTGAGGTCGTCGGGATACGCAAGCTTTAGATAAGACTCAAGGCTTTGCAGGTAAATCTAAAGAGTGAGAAGGAACTTGAAAGCTTGATTATAGAGAATAGAAATTATATATATGATTTGCACTTATTTTACCAAACAATCGGCTTATATGATTATATGCGGTCTTGTCTGTTTGTTTAATTTGGCAGGGTGCACTCAGCATAACTATAAAAAAGAAGCTGACGAAAAAGTCTATAACATCATAGATCAAAAATGGCGGGTAGATTACGGCACAAAAGCCAACTATAAAATCAGCGATACCACACCGTTACCCAGTGACATACAAATTGAAAAAGCCGTTCCTTCTTCAGGCATCCTGAGCCTCTCACAGGCCGTAGCTCTCGCAACCGCTCACAATCGTGAATATCAAACCAACAAAGAAGAGTTGTATATCAAGGCCCTTGACCTGAGCCTGACACGTTATGAATTTGAAAGACAGTTTTTCAGAGTGGTAGAAGGTGGATATGCCGCCGACCGTAATGACGAGGTATTGGGTATTGAAGCCAATTATGGTTTCAATCAATTGTTAGCCAGCGGCGCCAGAATCAGCACAAAAGTTGCCACCGCCTGGGTAGAAGTGCTCAGCGGTAATTTGCGGAGCGGCCTGGCTTCGCTCTTAAGCGTTACAGTTATACAACCTTTGCTCCGCGGGGGCGACCGAAGAATTGTCCTGGAAAACCTCACTCAGGCCGAACGTGACACACTTTACGAAGTGCGCTCGTTCAATCGATATCGTAAAAAATTCGTAGTCTCGGTTATCAGTCAGTATTACGATGTGATGCAGAGGCTTGATGCGGTAAAGAATGCCCGGACAAATTACAATACTCTAAGCCAGGTCTTTGGACGGATAGAAAAATTAGCCAACGCCGGACGTTTACCTCAGTTCGAGCTGGACCAGGCCGGACAGGAAAAATTGAAAGCATTCGATATCTGCATCCAGGCAGAAAAAGAATACAAGCAGGCCCTTGATGAATTTAAGATTACTCTGAGTTTACCCACTACAGCGGAATTCCAATTAGATGAAAATGAGCTTGAAGCTTTAAGGGCTGCAGAAATGGCCAAGCCTGATTTTTCAGAGGCTGAGGTAATTGAAGCGGCATTGCTCCGACGCCTCGATATGGCCAACAATTCTGATGCAGTCATCGACGCCCAGCGTAAAGTTTTTGTTACCGCCGATGCACTCCGCGCCGAGTTGAACATAATTGGCAGTGCCGATGCTGTTTCATCAAGACGAGCCGACCGCAATAATATAGGGTCACTTAGAGAAGAGTATGGTCTTGGCTTTGAACTTGATTTACCGCTGGACCGTGTGCCTGAGCAGCACGTATATCGCAAGGCTCTGATAACTTTGAACCAGCGGCAGCGAGAATACGACCTGGCCGCCGACATAGTGCGTCTTGAGGTGCGCCAGGCCTACCGCGATCTTGATGAAGCCGCCGAACGCCACAAAGTACAACTGGAAGCTCTTCAATTGGCAGAGAAGCGCTTTAACAAGACATACCTGCTGCTTCAGTACGGCCGGGCAAGCAGCCGTCGTGTGCTCAGCGCCCAGAACGACCTGTTTGACGCACAGAATGAAGCTACGCAGACTTTGGTGGATTATACTATCGCAACCTTGAACTTTTATCGCGATACCGGAGTGCTCCATGTCCGTCCGGATGGAATGTGGGAGCGTTAAGTCTTCAACTCGGCAAATATAGGCATTGAAGTCTATTCAGCCAACAACATCAAAATAAAAAACACGCCAAAGTTCACACCAGCTAATAGACGATGAAATTTAGTGGATTTTCACATATTTTTAATTTATTGTGTAAGAAAAGATTGTTTTTTCATTGATAAGGAGCAGTAAATACAGATGTATTCAAAGAAGGGGCTTTATAAATTCGGCGAAATTGAAAAGAAGTGGCAGGACTTCTGGCAAGAACATAAAACGTTCAAAGCGTATGACTGCGATGAGACCAAGTGCAAATATTACGTGCTTGATATGTTTCCCTATCCCAGCGGCCAGGGTCTGCACGTGGGACATCCTGAGGGCTATACAGCAAGCGACATAGTTGCCCGCTATAAGCGAATGAAAGGGTTCAATGTCCTGCATCCCATGGGTTGGGATGCCTTCGGGCTGCCTGCAGAACAATATGCCGTTAAAACGGGAACCGCTCCTAAAGAAACGACACAAAAGAACGTAGATAATATCCGCAAGCAAATTAAATCCCTCGGTTTCAGCTATGACTGGGACAGGGAAGTGAACACTACCGATCCGAATTACTACAAGTGGACACAGTGGATTTTTCTGAAATTCTTTAACAGTTATTTCGACGAAGCCGAACAAAAAGCGAAACCAATCGAAGAGCTGCATACTCCGGAAGGATTGAGTGAACAAGATAAACAAAAATACATAGGGGAGCATCGTCTGGCGTATGAAGCAGAGGCTGCGGTCAACTGGTGCCCTGAGCTCGGGACGGTTTTAGCCAATGAGGAAGTTATAGGCGGGCTGAGCGAACGCGGCGATCATCCGGTAATCAGAAGGCCGATGCGGCAATGGATGCTGCGGATAACAAATTACGCCGAAAGGCTGCTTGAAGATTTAGCCGAAGTTGACTGGCCGGATTCTATTAAAAAACTGCAACAGGACTGGATAGGTAAAAGCATTGGCGCCGAAGTTAAATTTGAAATAGAAAATTGCGACCGGGACATCTGGGTATTTACGACCCGGCCGGATACGCTTTTTGGTGCTACTTATATGGTGTTCGCCCCAGAGCTTGAAGCGGTGGATATCATTACAACCGATGACCATAAGGAAGAAGTTAAAGAATATCGTGAGCAGGCGGCTCGGAAAAGTGACCTTGATCGAACTGATTTGGCAAAAGAGAAAACCGGAGTTTTTACCGGCGCTTATGCAATAAATCCGGTTAACGGCGAAAAGATTCCCATCTGGATAAGCGATTATGTTTTGATTAGCTATGGAACGGGCGCAATTATGGCCGTCCCCGCTCATGATGAACGCGACTTTGAGTTTGCTACTAAATTTGGTTTGCCGATTGTCCCGGTTGTTTCGCCGCATGACAGTGAACAAGCTGAACTGGTTAGGCAAGGAAAGTTATGCTTCGCCGGCGATGGCAGGGCGATTAACAGCGGGCAATTCGATGGCCTGAGTACGGCGGAATTCAAGGAGCAAATCACGGACTGGCTCGCAAAGAAAGGCCAGGGGAAAAAAGCTGTTAATTATAAGCTGCGCGACTGGCTTTTCAGCAGGCAGCGTTACTGGGGTGAGCCATTTCCGATATTACATACTGAAAATGGAGACATCATAGGGCTTTCGAAAGAAGAACTTCCTCTGGAACTGCCCGTGGTCAAGGATTATAAACCCACCGGTACAGGTGAACCCCCGCTGGCAAGTGTTGAAGACTGGGTAAACGTAACACTACCCGATGGTTCAAAAGCCAAACGCGAAACAAACACAATGCCGCAATGGGCCGGCAGTTGCTGGTACTATCTCAGGTATCTTGACCCGGATAATAACCAGCAAGGCTGGTACCCGGAAAAGGAAAAATACTGGATGAGCGACACCGGAGTCGATTTGTATATCGGAGGGGCCGAACATGCCGTCCTGCACCTTTTGTATTCGCGATTCTGGCACAAACTCCTTTATGACCTTGGTTACGTCGGCACGAAAGAACCATTCAAGAAGCTCATCAATCAGGGAATGATTTTAGGCGAGGACGGGCAGAAGATGAGCAAGTCCCGTGGCAATGTAGTCAATCCGGACAAGGTTATTGTAGATTATGGCGCCGATTCTATGCGGCTTTACGAAATGTTTATGGGGCCTCTTGAGGCAATGAAGCCCTGGAGTATGCAGGGAGTCGAAGGCGTGTATAGGTTTTTACAGAAGACATGGCGGACAATTGTTGATGAAGAAACAGGCGAGCTTGCCGGGCAGATACAAGAAACCCAGGCCGATGAGGCAACGCTTAGACTGTTGAATCAGACAATTAAAAAAGTAGGCTATGACATCGAAACTTTTGGCTTTAATACTGCAATAAGTGCAATGATGATTTTTATCAATCACCTCAGCAAACAAAACATCAAACCAAAAACAGTTGTTGAGAAGTTCGTAATGATTCTCGCTCCATTTGCGCCTCACATTGCCGAAGAACTCTGGGAATTATTGGGTCATTCGGACAGCCTGGCTTACGAGCAATGGCCCGAATATGACAAGAACCTTATCAAAGAAAAGGAAATTGAATTAGCGGTACAAGTCAACGGCAAAATAAAGGACAAAATCGTTGTCGGCGCTGAAGAAGACGAAGAGCAAATAAAGCAAAAGGCATTAGCCAGCGAAAAAGTAATCGCTGCTTTGGCCGGCAAAAGCCCCAAGAAAATTATAGTTATTAAATCGCGACTGGTAAATATTGTTATTTAGATGTGCACTGAAATCGAAACAAAGCTAAAGGTCGATTCGCTGTCTGAAGTAGAACATAAGCTTGGCGAGCTTGGTGCAAAGTTTATGGCAGAGCAGTTACAGACTGATTACTTTTTTGACGATGTAAATGCAACACTGACTAAAGCCGACAGATGTCTTCGTTTACGGAAGCAGATAGTCGAAGAGAGCGAGAGTTGTTTTCTGACTTATAAAGGCGCCAAAGAAAAAAGCAATCTTAAAAGAAGACAGGAGATAGAATCTGAAATAAATGATGCCGATTCAGTTTATAAACTGCTTTTGGCATTAGGATACGAACAAGTTTTGATAGTTGAGAAAAAACGCTGTCTTTGGCAGCTTGGCAATTGTGAAGTTGCTTTAGACCGGTTGCCGCTGTTAGGTGATTTTGTGGAAATAGAAGGGCCCAACGAAGAAGAAATAACCAATGTGCAAAATAATTTGGGACTGAATGGCCTGCCACATATCTCAAAAAGTTATGCGTCCTTATTGAAGGAGCGGCTACAGCAGCCTATTAAATAAATCATAGCTCTTTTGTTAAAAAAGCTCAGAGCCACAATCATGAAACCGGAAGATGGTTATATTGCTTATATCGTAAATCCCAAATCCGGCGCGACGAGCAGTAATTTACTCGGACGCCGTTTTGAACAATACCTTCATAAAAAAGGCTTTTACGTCAAAGTTAGCCTGACTACTTCCCTTGAAAATGCCCGTGAATTATCTGCTAATTCGTCAATAGATTATGACTGTGCAATGGTTGTCGCTGTCGGTGGTGATGGAACCGTTAGAGAGGTTGCTCAAGGCCTTGAAGGCAGCAACAAGCCGTTGCTGATAGTCCCGCAAGGAACTGAAAATCTTCTGGCAAATGAATTAGGTTTTGATGAAAGACTGAAAACAATAACAAGGGCTTTCGAAGCAGAATATGTTCGACATCTGGATATGGGAAGGGCAAATGGTAAATGTTTTACAACCATAGCCGGCTTTGGATTTGACGGACAAGTAGTCAATCGAGTAAGCGAGCAGCGAAAGGGACACATAGATCACTTCGATTATTTCTGGCCGATATGGCGAACATTCTGGAACTACAAATTCAACCCTATGAAAGTAGAGATTGACGGTGAAGAGGTTTTCAACGGCCCCAGCCTGGTTTTTGTAGGAAACATTTCGAGATATGCCGTAGGTATTCAGATATTGCGTTTTGCCGATTACGGAGATGGTTTACTGGATGTGTGCATTTATAAATGCTCATCAAAGGTTCGTCTGGCCAAACATTCAATGATGACTGTTTTGAAGCAACATGCCAAAGCCGGCGACGTTATTTATCGGCAGGGAAAGAGCATCATTGTAAGCTCCAATACTGATTCAGTCATGACTGAAATTGACGGCGACCCCGGGCCGACTTTGCCGGTGCATATCGAGGTAATATCTCAGGCAGTCAATTGCATTGTTCCCGAAAATGCAAAACCCGCAGGAATAAGAACAAGAATAATTAGAGCCATAGGATAAAACAAAAGATGCACACTCGAGTTGTTGGCTAAAGGAAACAACAAAATGGACTTTACAATCGGCAAGGTTAAAATTGGTTTGGACACTCCTTTATTCTTAATGGCAGGACCTTGTGTTATTGAAAGTGAAACCTGCTGTTTGGAAATCGCCAACAGACTTGTCGATATTAGCGCAAAGGCCGATGTAGGAATAATTTTTAAGGCAAGTTTTGACAAAGCCAATCGCTCCAGCCTGCACAGCTATCGCGGTCCCGGCATAGAAAAGGGACTGGACATTCTTGCAGCCGTGCGAGAGAAGACCAACCTGCCCATTATGACCGATGTTCACGAGCCCTCTCAAGCCGCTGCAGCAGGTAAGGTTGTGGATTGTCTCCAGATTCCAGCTTTTTTGTGCAGGCAGACTGATTTGCTTTGCGCCTGTGCGATAACAGGTAAACCGATAAATATAAAGAAAGGCCAATTCCTCTCGCCCGAAGAGATGAAAAATGCAGTTGAAAAGATTCGTACCTGCGGCAACGAACAAATATCACTCACAGAGCGAGGTACATTCTTCGGTTATAATCGGCTGGTCAATGATATGACAGCTATCGAACAAATGAAAAATCTCGGCTATCCGGTTATTTTTGATGCCACCCATAGCACACAGCACCCTGGTGGATTCGGCAATGCCAGTGCGGGCCGACGGGAAATGGCGCCGATACTTGCCAAAGCGGCAATCGCAGCAGGCGCGAACGGACTTTTTATCGAAGTCCATACAGAACCTGAAAAGTCAAAATCAGATGCCGCCTGTATCATGCCGATAGACTGGCTCGAAGATTTATTGAAAGTGTGCAAAAAAATATTTGAGGTCATCCGCGGATAAAAAATGTCTGGTGAAAAGAAATATTTCTATGGGCCTGTGCCTTCACGAAGATTGGGATTAAGTTTCGGCATTGATATCGTACCATTCAAGGTCTGTACGCTTGATTGCATATACTGCCAGCTCGGCAAATCCACCGATTTGACCATAGAACGAAGTAACTATGGTCCCATTGAGCCTATTTTAGTGGAATTAAAAGAGATTTTATCCAAAGGTTTAAAAACTGAGTTTATCACTATCGCCGGTTCCGGCGAGCCGACATTAAATTTACAACTGGGCAAACTTATAGAAGGCATAAAGAAAGTTACCGATATTCCCGTGGCTATTTTAACAAACGGCACACTTTTTTATAAAGAGGATGTTCGCGTCGATTGCGCAAAGGCTGATGTGGTAATACCCTCACTTGATGCCGGTGATGCAGAAACTTTCCAGAAAGTAAATCGGCCACACCGTGATATTAATATTGAAAACCTGATTTCCGGATTAAGTGAGTTCAGAAATGAATTTTCCGGCCAGATATGGCTCGAAGTGTTTTTTGTCGAAAGCCTCAATACAAAATCAGACCAAATTGCCAAAATCAGAAATGCCATAGATCGCATCCGGCCGGACAAAGTCCAGCTTAATACAGCCGTGCGCCCGACAGCAGAGCCCAATCTCAAGCGTTTGGATATCGAAGCACTCCGTACTATAGCTGCCCAATTAGGCCCACAATGTGAAATTATTGCTGACGTTTCCACACTCCATCATGTGAAATATTCTAAAAATAAGGCTGAAAACGTATTATCAATACTGAAACGCAGGCCTTGCTCACTGAATGACATATCCTCAGGACTGGGTATCGACCGCAACGAAGCAATGAAATATATCAGAGACCTCCAGCAGCAGGGTCTTATTCACTCCAAGCACAAAGACGGAATAATCTTCTTCAAGGTCAATTAAGAGCAATTCCCTCCTCGCCAAGTTACTCTGATAAAATAAATTTATCTAAATTTATCCTCAATCTACCAACATTCCCATTCATTTTGTAAAGCCGGTAGTCTTATTGGCCGATAAAAGCGTTGTAATGTTTCCCAGAGTATCGATTTTATCACCTTTATTAAAGAAAATTGAATTTTTGGCTTTAGTTAGTTCATTTTAGGCCGATAACAAGCGTAAGTGTTTATAGCAAATAATTAACGGACTGTATTAGGTAACTGATTTCGCTCGAACTTAAAACTGTTCTTATGAAAAAAATGAAGCGACAACTCGTTTTGAATAAGGGAGTAGAGAAGTTTATATTCCGCTACGATAACGGTTGCGAAGATGAACTTCTGGATGCTTTGATTGTGCAGGCAAAGGATAAGCGTACAGACTTCGATTGGTTTGATGCCGCGGTGCTGAGTTTCAAACTAACACAGTCGCTTATTGGCCAGGCGGATGAACTCTTAGACGAAAATACAGATGCCCAGATTCATGCGAAATAATCTCGGTAACATCTGTAAAATTATGAATCAAAACAATCGTGTGATTTTAGAATTTTAAGAAAACCCTTGACAAATTAAACAGGTAGGAAAATTATGGAAGACCGCACAAGCATCCAACATTTCTTAGATTACTTGAAGTATGAAAGGCGTTTCTCTGAACACACAGCCAAGTGTTATGGCGCCGACCTGACACAATTCAGTGAGTTTCTGTTGAACGCTTCCGAGAGCAGCCATGTGGATACCGACTCGATTTCACAGTCCGGTCATCATGGAGATTCGGCTACAGCCGTTGCAATTGCAGTTAAACCGAAAATCGATGAGTTGCTCCTTTCTGCAGGAACAGATGTAGTAAGAGCATATCTTGCTTTTCTCAATGAGAAACAGTATTCCAAAGCAACAATAGCTCGAAAGCTGGCTACCCTGCGAAGCTTTTATAAGTTTCTTGTTAAAAGAAACCAGCTTACCTCCAATCCTGTTGTAGCTGTCAGGACTCCCAAGCAGGACAAGAAGCTGCCGCGTTTTCTTGATTATGAAGAAGTAAAGAAATTACTTGATACTCCATCACTCGACAATTGGCTGGGCGCCAGAGACAGAGCAATCATGGAGACGCTTTACAGTACCGGTATAAGAGTCAGCGAGCTTGTGGCGTTAAATATGGATGACATAGACTTCATGGGCGAGGTCGTTCATGTCAGAGGCAAAGGCAAAAAGGAAAGAATCGCACCTATTGGCTCATCCGCCTTGCAGGTCATTCAGCATTATATGGAGTACAGGAATAAACGAGCACAAAACAATATTAATTTTGACTCCAAAGTTCTTTTCGTGAATAAGCATGGAAGACGACTCAGTACTCGTAGTGTTCGTCGCAAGATGGACAAATATCTTAAAATGGCCGGTCTGGATCCGGCTATCAGCCCGCATACTCTGCGTCATAGTTTCGCAACGCATATGTTAAACAACGGTGCTGATTTAAGGAGTGTCCAGGAACTGCTCGGTCATCAGTCCCTGTCAACAACCCAGATTTACACACATCTTACGACAACTAAGCTCAAAGACGTCTATGAAAACGCTCATCCACGAAGTGGCGACAATAGTGAGCATCAGGAAACGAACGACTATTGAGTTTTGTATTATTAACAGTGAACCAAAAGGCCGTTTTGAAAAGCGGCCTTTTTTTGTAGATACCGGTAATTTATTGTTCCTTATCGTGTTTTCGAAAATATTAATAGTTTGTAATTGAAATCCGCATAGAAATATTATAGATATTGGCTTGTTTTTTTAACTTATGTCGATATAATATCAGTTTTATGTGCGTGTTGTAAAATAGAACGGATTCGGCTATGGCGCGGAAACGAGGCAAAAAGGCTCTTTATGAGGTAATGAGCAAGGCTCGCAATAAACCCGGTTTCGGCCGTACTTTGGAAAAAATGCGCCCGAAAAAGCCGGTCCCCAAAAAAGATGAACCGGTTACGAACAAGAAGTCTGCAGCAGATGTAGAAACATCCAAAACAGCAGCAAAATGGTGGAGAAAGCCAAGAGTTGTTCAGTTCAATGTAGGTAGAGTTGAATTCTCTATGCCGTATCAACTTGGCGTTGCGTTAGTACTGGGCTCTGTTTTATTGATTGTGGCAGCTTTTAGACTCGGTCAGTTGTATTATGTAACCGATAGTAATCAAAACGAGCCGGCTGAGAATGTTATGGAGACAATTATTCAGGAAAAACCGGTAGAGCAACTGAAAGTAGCTAATGTCATAGAACAGGCTTCACCGGTTGAAGAAGAAGAAAGTGCTTCACTGGAAACTGAAGAACCAGAGCCAGCCGAGCCGGTAGCGCCTAAATCGACAGGTAACAATGTAATCGTAATCCAGCAGTGGGGAGCAAAAGAAGATTTGCGGCCTGTGCAGGCACATTTCGACGAGTACGGCATCAAAACTGAAATTGTGCTGGAAAACGGCAATTACTTCTTGCAAACAAAAAACAAATATGATAATCCGAGAACACCCGGCACAGATGGATACAGAGCATTACAAAAAATTATCGAAGTAGGAGCCAAATATAAAGGTCAAGCTCCTCCAAATTATGTAACTTTTGCACCGAACTTTTTTAGAGACGCTTACGGTAAAAAAGCAAATTAAATTTAAGGTAAAATAGTTTTAGGAGAAAATTTTAATGTCTATAGATCGTTCTTTAAAAATCAAAGGAGCTTTGAGCAGACACCGAAACGTTCTGTCGCGTGCCGAACGTATTGAAAAGCTAAAAGATGAAGAGCGATGGTCTGAGGGCGATTCTTTACTGGGTCTGCCGAAGGTTGCTCATCGCAAGAGTCATGCCGGCCGAAAAGACAAAGAAGATATCGAAAAAGAGGCCACGACTGAAGCTGCCCCCGGAGTTGAAGCACCAAAAGCCGATTGAAAAGAAAGTTAGCATTGCAATACGTATCTCATGCGTAATATGTCATATATTGCATATTGTATATTATGCGTTGTATTTAATATCTTATCTTTCGTATTTCATATCTCATCATAGCAGGTCGGTAAGGCAGGAGGATACTAATTAACGGTTGATTATTGAGGACTTTCTTATCGTCATGGTTGAGCCGAAAGTTAGAAATCAGTTAATCTTCATCATATTGGCTGGAAGAAATGTCAGGTCTGCATTCAGTATCAGTGAAAATAAGAGAGGGGCATTTCAATGAGAATAATTTCAAGTTTACTGCTAATCACTTATTTTTCTCAATTCGTATTTGCAGGGCATACAGAGTTCGAATGGAAAACAGCATCGCCTGAAAGTGAGGGCATGTCGCCCGAGAAGCTTGATGCAACAAAAGATACCCTTGCTCTAAAAGGCACAAAGACATTCATGGTTATAAGAAATGACAAAATCGTATATGAATGGTATGCCTCCGGGTTGGGTCCGACGCAGCGTCATTACACAGCTTCACTTGCTAAATCATTAGTAGGCGGGGTTTCTCTAATGTTTGCTCTAAATGACGGGCAGCTTAGCATAGATGAACCTGCATTTAAATATATTCCAGAATGGAATGGAAATCCAAAGAAATCAAAAATTACTATTCGTCATTTAGCGACACATTCCTCGGGCATTGAAGATGCTGAGCAGGACGAGATTCCTCATTTTGAATTGCCGGGGTGGAAGGGTGAATTTTGGAAGAAAGACCCGGACCCCTTCACTGTCTCCCGAGACAAAGCCCCAATAATTTTTCCACCCGGGACAAAGTTTGCTTACAGTAATCCTGGCATGGCAATGCTTTCCTATGCCGTCACCGCCAGTTTGCAGGGTACAAAGTATAGTGACTTGAGGACACTGCTGCGAGAACGTATTATGCGCCCCATTGGTGTGAAGGATGATGAATGGTCTGTCGGATACGATCAAACATACAAAGTAAACGGTTTGAACCTGGTTGCCAACTGGGGCGGGGGTAGTTACACTGCCCGTGCAGTTGCGCGGGTGGGCCGGCTGATGCTGCGAAAAGGTAACTGGCAGGGTAAGCAGCTTATCGAATCAAAGTGTATCGAAGAGATAGTTAAGTATGCGAGCACTCCTTTACCCGACAGGCCTGAGAATGAACCTAATCCCGGCTCCGGATTGGGGTGGTGGACAAATTTTGACGGTGTATGGGCTAAAGTGCCCCGTGATGCCTTTGGAGGGGCAGGGGCCGGCAACCAGGTACTTTTGGTAGTGCCCAGTCTCGACCTTATTATCGTGCGTAACGGCTCAAATCTTTTTAACCCTTCTCAAGGTGAAGGGTTCTGGGGCGGCCTGGAAAAATATCTGTTCAATCCGGTAATGGAGGCCATAATTGAACCGCCTTATCCCCGAAGCAGCTTGGTTGTAAAAGCCAGCTTTGAGCCTGCTTCTTCAATTGTGCGCAAAGCCGAAGGCAGCGATAACTGGCCGATTACCTGGGCGGACGATGATAATCAATACACAGCTTATGGTGACGGCTGGGGATTTGAGCCAAAAACAAAAAAGAAATTGAGTCTTGGTATCGCAAAGATTGCAGGCTCGCCACCTGATTTTCGGGGAGTTAACATCCGCACTGATACCGGCGAACGGATAGGGCAGGGCGCTGAAGGCGCGAAAGCCAGTGGGATTATTTGTGTAGATGGCGTGCTTTATATGTTAGTTAGAAATACCGGCAATTCGCAGATAGCCTGGTCTGAAGATCATGGCAAAAGCTGGAAGTGGTGCGACTGGAAGTTTAGAACGAGTTTCGGTGCTCCAACATTTTTGAATTTTGGCAGGAATTACGTCGGTGCGAGAGACGATTTTGTTTACATCTATTCACACGATAGTAACAGTGCCTATGAGCCGGCGGACAGGATGGTAATGGCACGAGTACCGAAAGACAGGATTCGCAAGCGGAACGCTTATGAATTCTTCAATGGCTTCAACGATTCGGGCAAACCGATGTGGACAAGGAACATTCGCGAAATGAAGGCTGTGTTTATTAATCCCGGTAAATGTTATCGCTCAAGCATCAGCTATAATGCCGGGCTTAAAAGGTATCTATGGTGTCAGATTCTTCCTTTCAGCAAGGATGAACGGGGGCCGCGGTTTCAAGGTGGCTTCGGCATATATGATGCTCCTGAGCCTTGGGGGCCATGGACGACTGTATATTATAACCAGCAATGGGATGTCGGGCCGGGGGAGACAAGTTCGTTTCCGGTTAAGTGGATGAGTAAGGATGGCAGGAGCTGCTATTTACTTTTTTCAGGGGACGATTGTTTCTCAGTGCGAAAGGTGTCGCTTTTGGGACAACGGACAGAAGGCCATAAGTAAGCTTCAAGATGGTGGATATACTCGGCACAGCCAGCGTTTTGGGTATGTAGATATTATAACCAAACCGAAAGTGGGATTATAATTTACACGCAGCTCAGGCATTTGGGCAGATAAATAAATCTTACAATGCTACTTAGTATTCCAACTTTAAATCTCAATATGAAATTATAAGTCATGTAATATAAGAGGCGACAAATGAAATCCATTTCTCGGCAAATGTTTCAATTTGGATTTGTACTTGCGAGTGTGGTCATAGTGGTTTTGCTCGTTGGTAATTTCAAAAACAAAAATGAAATCGAGCGATTAGAAATAAATAACCGGGAACTTTTAGAAAAACTCGAGCAAAGCAATAACGAATCCATTGAGAGAAAAAGAGGACTGGATAAGACAGGCCTCAGCGTAAATAAACCGGCCAATACCATCGAACTTCATAGCTGGGAGAAAATAAAGGGGCTTAAAGACCCAGTTAAGGATATTATTTCCGATTTGAGGCAGCACAGGGAACTGATTCCATACGAGGGAAGTCTGGGCGGAACAATGAATTTTTATTCCGAAGGCCAAATCTGGATATTAACGAAAAAGTGGGTACTCGCTTACTTTGAGGATGGTCACAATGGGGGGTATTTATTACTAGAGTATGAAGTGACAAAAGACGGTAAAATTAAATGGAATACCGTGACTTCATATATTGCCTGAAAATATGCACCACACACTCTTTAAATTATCGCTTGGGATGACCTGCAACAAATTATAGAAGGACCTGTTTTTTTCAGTGGAAAGCATAGAAGGATTTCTCGTTGACGATTTAAGAATGCGGAGTTAATATGTCGGCAAATGAAAAATGTACTCGCAAACAGAACAAGTAAAATCGACGCAAGCGGGATTCGTAAGGTCTTTGCGCTGGCTGGGTCACTGAAAGATCCGGTGAATTTTTCGATAGGTCAGCCGGACTTCGATGTACCGGAACCGTTAAAAGAAGAAGCGATAAACGCAATCAGGGCAGGGCAAAATAAATATTCACAAACGGCAGGTGACGCTGTCCTGAAGAAACGAATAGCAGAACAGCTACAAAACGAATTCGGCTGGTCAAATCCGGCAGTTCTGATAAGCAGCGGTGTGAGCGGGGGGCTTCTGCTGGCGTTCCTGGCGCTTATTAATCCCGAAGATGAAGTGATTATACCCGACCCGTACTTCGTCATCTATAAGCACGTAATCAATATGTTGGGGGGAAGATGTGTCTTTGTAGATAGTTATCCGAATTTTGAACTGCCCATCGAGAAAATCGCCGATGCAATAACTGACAAAACCAAGATGATTATTCTCAATTCACCGAGTAATCCGACCGGTGTCGTATATTCAAAAGAACAGATCAAGAGATTAGCTGAAGTTGCGGCCAAAAAAGATATACTCGTTATGACCGATGAGATATACGAGAAATTCTGCTACGACGGCGAATGCCCAAGTATAGCTAATTACTACGAGAAAACGCTTTTACTTCGGGGTTTCAGCAAATCTTATGCGATGACCGGCTGGCGGCTGGGTTACGTGGCGGCCGGCGAGGCTCTTAAAAACGTAATCGAAGAAATGACCAAGATACAGCAATATACCTTTGTCTGTGCGCCTGGGCCTTTCCAGATAGCAGCTATTGCAGCTCTTGATTACAAAATAAGAGATTTGGTTGATTCATACAGAAACAAAAGGAACCTTCTCTATGATGGATTAAAGGACAAGTTCGAGCTTGTCAAGCCGGGCGGAGCGTTTTATGCGTTCGTTAAAGCTCCCGGCGGCTCAGGAAGCAAATTTGTAGAAAAGGCTATTGCCAGCAATGTGCTTATTATACCGGGAAATGTGTTCAGCGAAAAAGATACACATTTCAGGATAAGTTATGCGACCAGTGACGCCAAAATTCAAGAGGGGATAGATATTCTTAGCCGCCTTGCATAGACGAAACAGTACCTGTTTTCTGTCTTTTATTTTTTTGCTTGACCACTTGTGCAAAAAAAGACAAAATTACCTCGCAATCTATGTGCAATGCTATCTACAATACAGCCTGAAGGAATAGAATGGTCAAAGAGATGATTTTTGGAACAATAGGGGGGTTGGGGCTGTTTTTATATGGTATGATTCAGATGTCCGATGGTCTTAAAAAGGTCGCGGGCAAAAAACTCAAAAACATCCTCGAATCAATGACAAAACATCGTGTCCTTGGCTGCCTGGTTGGTGCGGGCGTAACGGCTTTAATCCAGTCAAGCTCTGCTACAACCGTCATGATTGTTGGTTTTGTGAACGCGGGGCTTCTCACCCTTAAGCAGGCAATACCTGTGATAATCGGTACGAATATCGGCACGACAGCCACCGCATGGCTGGTTTCTATATCGGGCTTTGAAGCATTCAAAATCACCTCTTATGCGCTACCGGCCGTTGGGGTGGGCTTTGGGTTGCAGATCTTCGGCAAGACACGAACGCTCAAAAACATAGGGTCAGTCATCTTCGGGTTTGGCATACTGTTTCTGGGTATAAGTTTTATGAAAGAAGCATTCGCCGGCCTGGAGCAAAACTCGGGCACGCAAGAGGTTTTTAAGAAGGCAGCCGAGAATCCTTTTCTGGCTATAATGGCGGGGTGCCTTGTGACGATGCTAATTCAAAGCAGTTCGGCAGCCGTTGCGAGTGTTCAGTTACTGGCCATGGCCGGAGCATTTGGAACCAACTGGGATATAGCACTAAACGTGTCAATACCTTTTATTTTAGGCAGCAATATCGGCACGACGATAACGGCTCAGCTTGCGGCGTTACGTGCAAATCTGAACGCACGCCGAGCTGCGTGGGCACATACGACATTCAATGTTATCGGCGCGCTGATCTGCGTGTGGTTTATCAGATGGGTGGCCAGGTTAGTATATATTATCGCTTGGTGGGAACCCGGAGGAGAGACTATCGGCCTATCTATAGCGGTTGCCCATACGACTATAAAAGTCTTCGAGGCCGTATTTTTCCTGCCGTTAACCGGGATTCTGGAAAAAATAGTGGTTCGACTGGTTCCGTCAAAGCCGGGAGACATGCTGACAAGGCCAACGGCATTGGAACAGCACCTGCTTCAAACGCCAGAGCTTGCTATGAACCAGGTACGGCGTGAGATAGTTCGCATGGCGCAGACATCGAAGAGAGCAGTCAATCAGGCGGTCCAGGGGCTTCTTGAAAATAACATGAGAAAGCTTGAGGCAGCGCGAACGACAGAGGATGTTACAGATACTTTGCAGTATGAAATCACCTCATATCTTGCAGCTTTGTCAACAAAGGAGCTTTCCAAAGAGATGTCGGTGGAACTTCCGGTGCTGTTGCATACGATTAACGACCTCGAGCGTATCGGTGATCATGCGGTTAATATTGTCGAAATCGCAGAGCGTAAAATCGAGCAGAAGCTATCGTTCAGCAATTCAGCCGAAACAGAAGCAAATCAACTGAAAAGCGAAGCGGAGCAGATGTGTGATTATATCATATTAGCTCTTAAGAATAATGATGTCAATGCAGCGAAATCAACTCTGGATAGTGAGAATAACCTCAACCGGATGCAAGTAGATTTTCGTCGCAGCCATGTCCAGCGTATGACCGAAGGTGTCTGCACAGCGGAAACCGGCCTGATATTCATCGACCTGGTTGACAATGTCGAAAAAATCGGTGACCACCTGACCAATATCGCACAGGCAGTAATAGGTGGTCTGCAATGGGAAGGGGTTGAGGTGAAGATCTCTCGCAGCGTCCAAAAAGGCAGTGAAAAAAAACAATCGCAATAATCACAGTAAAATTCGGTTGACTGGTCAAAACAAAACAATTAGAAGTTCCATATAGTTTGAATTCTTTCGCTTTTCAAGGACCATTTAAGGAACCACAATGACAACAGAGTCAATTTTAAAGGAGATGTTATTCGGAACAGTGGGGGGGTTGGGTTTGTTTTTGTTTGGCATGGGTCTAATGTCGGACGGGCTAAAAAAAGTCGCCGGCCAAAAGCTCAGGAAGATACTTGAGTCAATGACCAAGAGACCCCTGACTGCTTTTTTTGTCGGCGCAGGTGTTACGGCTTTAATTCAATCCAGCTCCGCTACGACCGTTATGGTCATCGGTTTCGTTAATGCCGGGCTGCTTACCCTAAAACAGGCAATATGTGTAGTAATCGGGACAAATGTCGGTACGACAGCAACGGCGTGGTTAGTGTCCATATCAGGAATTGGCGCCCTTAAGATAACGACGTACGCTCTGCCGGCTGTGGGTGTAGGATTCCTTCTTGAGGTATTGGGCAAAACGCGAAGGACAAAAAGTATAGGGCAGATACTGCTGGGTTTCGGAATCCTGTTTGTCGGCATTGACTTTATGAAGGCCGGTTTCGATCCACTAAAAGAAAGCCCGAAAGTACAAGAGCTTTTCGTGGCTCTGGGCAGCAAGCCTCTATTAGCGATTTTGGCCGGGACAGTAATAACAACACTTCTTCAAAGCAGCTCAGCCGCCATCACTATTGTGCAATTGCTGGCCATGGGAGGGGCTTTCGGGAACGACTGGCAAACAGTGCTCAATGTTTCGGTACCATTTGTGTTAGGCAGCAATATCGGAACAACAATTACAGCTCAGCTTGCGGCACTGCGGGCAAATCGAAATGCGAAGCGCACGGCCTGGGCACACACAATATTTAATATTCTTGGCGCATGCATAGCTTATCCATTTATTTATGTGGGTTGGTTTGGTGCTGTGGTTTATATACTTTCTCCCTGGAAACTCGGACCCGGCACTATTGCGGCCAATATTGCAATCGCACACACTCTCTTTAACGTAGTCAATTCCGGGATATTTCTACCAATGTCAGGCCTGTTGGAAACAATAGTGGTCAGACTGGTGCCGGATAAGCCGGGCGATATGGCGTCCAGGCCTGTAATCCTCGAAGAACATCTTCTTGATACACCGGTACTAGCACTGGAACAGGCAAGGCGTGAAATAATACGTATGGCAAGAACTGCAAAAACGGCCCTTGAGCAGTCTATCAACGGAATTGTTAATGATGACAGAAGAAAGCTCGAATCGGTAAGACAAATAGAGGATTTTATAGACGAATTCCAAATCGAAATTACATCATATCTTTCAGCGTTATCTCGGAGACACTTGTCGGATGAAGTATCTAATGAGCTGCCGGTACTCTTGCACACAGTCAACGACCTTGAGCGTATCGGCGACCACGCGGTTAATATTGTCGAAATCTCTGAACGGAAAATTGAAAAAAAGATTTCATTTAGCGACTCGGCACTGGCTGAGATTGAACAACTTAGAAGTGAAATAGAGCAGATGTTTGCATACATTATAGAAGCTTTGGAGAACAGTGACAATAAGGCAGGCAAGTCAGCTCTGGTCAATGAAAACAATATCAACAAGATGCAGATGGAGTTCCGCCGCAGCCATGTCCAGCGTATGAGCGATAGCGTGTGCTCATTAGAAGCAGGATTAGTATTTATCGACCTGGTTGATAATGTCGAGAAAATCGGCGATCACCTCACGAATATCGCACAAGCGGTAATAGGCGGGCTGCACTGGGTCGGAATCAAGCCGAAAGCGTCGAATTCATCATAATCAACGCTTTTTTATTTGGCAGGGATGACAATATTATTTGCGAACCACTATTTACATTGCCAAACCGGTAATATAAAGGTAAAATTCTCATTATGAAATCTGCACTTCGAAAAATCGCGATTGTTCTGCCGTGCCTGTTATTGCTTTGGGGGGCTGTTATGGCAGAAGAGTTCAGTAACGCCCCCGCAGGGACGCAAGGTGTAAAGGCAGCGGTAATTGTCTGCAAAGACATGATTGACAATGGACTTTATAAATCCATCCAGCGCAGAACCCAAAAAGCCCTTGATGAAGGTGTGGAATACCTGATCTATGAAATTCAAACATATGGAGGACTTGTTTCCGCTGCTGACGAAATATCCAAATATTTTCTCAAGTCTGGCAAGGAAGCACACACAGTCGCCTACATAACAACTGAGGCGATATCAGCGGGAGCAATGATAAGTGTCCATTGCCAAGACATAATAATGCTGGAGAATGCCACGATAGGTGATTGCGCCCCGATTGTACTTGTACCCAGTCAAAAACTTGAAGGTGTCGAACGGGAAAAAACCGAGAGTTTTATCCGCGGTATTTTCGACCGGGCCGCGAATGCAAACAGTTATCCTCGAGCATTGCTCAGGGCAATGGTGACCATGCAAATTGAGGTTTACAGGGTCAAGAATATACAAACAGGTGAGGACGAGTTTTTTGAAAGCATTGAATTGTCGAACAAGGACCCAAATATATATGACCTAAATAACAAAGAAATAGTTGTCGAAAGCGATAAGCTGCTAACGCTAATCGCTCCTGATGCTCTCGAATACGGCATAGCAAGGGCGGTAGTGAAAGACC
This sequence comes from Planctomycetota bacterium, assembly GCA_014384025.1. Classification (GTDB taxonomy): domain Bacteria; phylum Planctomycetota; class Phycisphaerae; order Sedimentisphaerales; family Anaerobacaceae; genus NIOZ-UU13. Next base: position 22,491 of record JACNGQ010000178.1, read on the forward strand.
TGGGAGGGGCTCTTGAGTTTTTTGAAAAACGTGATGGTGTAAGTTTTGCCGGCGAGCCGATGGTGCTTGAAACCAACTGGTCGGAAGAGATGGTTCGATGGATCAATTCTCCGGCGGTTATGGCCGTTCTTGTTATGCTTGCCTTGTTGGGGGTATATATTGAATTTAACACCCCGGGTGTGGGGTTGCCCGGCCTGGCGGCGGTTATATGCTTTACAATCATAATTGGCAGTAAATACCTCATCGGGCTGGCTAACTGGGTGGAAGTAGCGATATTTGTTTTAGGAATACTTCTGCTCCTAATCGAATTTTTGGTCCTGCCCGGTTTCGGTATAGCAGGTTTTGCAGGAATAATATGTATTTTCGCGGGCTTATTCGGTATGCTCATCAAAAATCCACCTAACAAACCACCCTGGCCCCAGGATGCAATTGCCTGGAGTGATTTCACATGGGGGGTCGTTGGATTAACGCTGGGTTTTGCCGGATTTGTTGGTCTAGCGTGGTTGTTGTCAAAATATCTGCCGCGGATTCAGTTCCTTAGCGGTTTGATACTTGCCCCGGCGGTGCCAAGGCAAAGCGGTGAAATACCATTGAGCATAACCACTCCGCCTGAAAGTAAAACAGTAAGCGTAAAAATGGGCGATTCCGGCGAGGTGGTTTCGAAACTGAGACCTACTGGAAAAGCTAAATTCGGCGATGCGATAGTCGATGTGGTGGCTGAAGCCGACTTCCTTGACAAAGGCACAAAGGTTGAGATAATTGAGATTCACGGCAACAGAGTGGTCGTCAAAAGACAGACGACAGAGGACAGACAACAGAGCCGCGATCGTTAGGGAGCGGTTTTCTAACAAAGGTTTGATATTATTGAGTAAGGAATAGAAATGACCTGGTGGCTGGTTTTTGCGGTTTTTCTTTATTTTGCCTGTGCGGTTCTGATAATAGCCGAGATATTCGTTCCAAGCGGCGGATTGATAAGTCTCTGCGCGCTGGTGTGTGTAATCGGCGGTGCAGTGATTTTCTTCCATTACAGCACAACGGCAGGCTGGATTGGAATAGGCATCGCAATTGTAATGATACCATCGGTCCTGATTTTTGCTTACAGGATATTCCCAAAAACCAGATTCGGCAAAAGCGTTACTCTTACTCCGCCGGAACGGCAGCAGGGCGATGCTATACCGGATACGTCCGAGCTAAAAGAGCTGCTTGGTAAGGTTGGTATAGTACTTACACCGCTGCGGCCTGTTGGAATGTGTGATTTTGCAGGACATAGAGTTGAATGCGTAGCTGAAAGCGGATATGTTGAAAAAGATAAAAAAGTCAAAGTCATCAATGTTGAGAGTACACAGTTAACCGTTCGTACAATAGAAGAAAGTTAATGAAAGGACACAAATTATGAACTTAATAAAGATGATCATGGCGGCAGGGGACCCCATGCAAATAGTCGGAATAGCTCTTCTGGTAATAGTTATCCTTGTAGCGTTCGTGTTTCTGATGCTGTTCTTAAAATTCTTCCGGCTGTGGCTGCAGGCTAAGCTGTCGCGGGCCGATGTTAAATTCTCAGAGCTTATCGGAATGTGGCTTCGAAAGGTCGATACCACGACCATAGTTATAAGTAAAATAACCGCAATTCAGGCAGGTCTGACACTAACGACAAGAGACCTGGAAAGCCATTATTTGGCCCGCGGCAATGTTCCAAATGTTGTTCGCGCTCTGATCGCCGCCAGCAGGGCAAATATCGATTTGTCTTTGCAGACGGCCACGGCAATCGACCTGGCCGGTCGCGACATTCTCGAGGCGGTCCAGACAAGCGTTAATCCTAAGGTAATCGATTGCCCCGACCCTCAAAAAAGCAGAGGCACGATAGATGCAGTTGCTCAGGATGGCATTCAGTTGAAGGCAAAAGCGCGTGTTACCGTCCGAGCCAATATCGAAAGACTCATTGGCGGTGCTACTCAGGAAACAATTATCGCCCGCGTAGGCGAGGGAATTGTTACTACTATCGGCAGTGCAATAACATACAAGAGTGTCCTGGAAAATCCAGATGATATTTCAAAATCAGTTTTAGCCAAAGGGCTTGATGCCGGAACGGCTTATGAGATTCTTTCTATTGATATTGCCGACGTCGATGTAGGTGAAAATGTCGGCGCCCAACTGCAGGCGGCCCAGGCTGAGGCGGATATGCGAAGAGCAAAAGCCGAGGCCGAAAAACGCCGGGCAATGGCAGTGGCCCGTGAGCAGGAAATGCGGGCACTTGTAGTAGAAAACGAATCGAAGATACCCTTAGCTATGGCCGAAGCTTTCCTGAAAGGCAATATCGGGATTATGGACTATTACAGAATGAAAAACATTATGGCCGATACGTCGATGCGTGATTCTATCTCGAAACCCAAAAATAAAGAATAACAGCAGTAAAATAGTAAGTTCTTAACAGGCTAATTATATGTTCTATTCATTGGCACAAATAATTATAATTGCCCGCGGTAATGACGAAGGTTGGATGAATATACTTGTCCTGGTGGTCTTGGCGGCTGTTTATGGCCTTGGCGCTCTTATCAAGGCCAAGGGCAAAAAAGCAGAAGATCAGGCTCAAGAACCACAGGCCCGCAAACCTCAACGAAAGCCATCAGCAGGCGGCAGGGGGATACTGGAACAGCTTTTTAGAGAGATTCAGCATGCAGCCGAGGGCAAACCGAGTCGTGTAAATCACGCGACCAGCCAAACGACACCCCAGCAAATAGCTCGCCCTCAGACCGCTATTCGAAAATATGCTTCCCAAGCCAAACAGGCAAATCGTGTTCAACCCATAACAGCACCAGCAAAACCTAAATTATCGAAACCAACTCCACAGGTACAAACGGACTTTGAACAATTATCAGGTTTTGATACAGGCATTCAATCGCTTCCGGAATTTAAGAGTAAGGATATGCCTGCCAAAGCTGTCGAATCGGGGTATCTTTCCGAAGTTTTGTCCGATTATGAAGACCCCGAAGATCTGAAAAGGGCGATTCTGCATTACGAAATATTAGGTAAACCTTTGTCGCTGCGCGATCCATCAAGAGTTTTTATCGGACTTTGATAGTGTTTTTTAATACTTTGTCTTAGCAGCGTTGATTTTATTTCGATAAATTCTTGCCCAGATATGATGAGATTGTTTGCTGGTTAGATCAATGTGATCATCATAAAGATGTCCCTTATTGCATTCAATTCTCTACCAAAAACAAATTAAATCGACTCATCAAAATATAATGAGGACTACGGAAAGGACATTTGAAATGTGTAGGATGTTGAAGGATTGTAGTAGAAGATAAAAAGAAAAAAAGCCCAGAATAATCAATCACAAGAATCAAAACCCTAAATAACCATTAAATTCCTAATAATTACAATTCTGAGCCACTTCTTTGATGCCCAGCCATTAACGTCCTATAATATATGTTATGTTTCATTCGGCTATTTTTTCATACTTACAATCAAGGCTATTTGTTGATCTTCGTTTTTTTGGATTACTTTTGCGGCTCTACAATTGGAATGGATAGTCGGTGTTAATCGCCTGGCCGGCGGTATCCGAAAGGTTGTCCCACATAGTAGTTACCCTGTCTAAAAGGCCTAAGTTCTGCAGGACGATTGATATGTTAACTGCTGCATCGGGGCGAGCGAAATTATTCTCAAGATGACGCTCAAGGTTCATCAGGGACGATGCGAACTTTACTTTATCGCAATAGAGCAAGGCCGTTTTATAGTGCAAATCGAGCGTATCCTTATCGAGATGGTCAGGTACGCAAAGATAAATGAGAGCTTCAGCATTACGACCGATTTCAAAAAGACAGATTGCTAATTTATTTCTGGCTCTGTGATGATCGGAATTAATCTCAAGGGCAGTTTGGAATGAACGAATTGCCTCGTCTAACCTCCCGACACTCATCATTAATACACCAAGCCGATAGTGTAAATCGGGATTTTGCGGACGTTGTGTAATTTGCTGAATATGTGCATCAACAACCGTTCTGGTTAGATTTACAGGTTCATCCTGTACACTATCGTATTCATTGTCAAAAGGCAAATTCTTCCGAAGGCCTTCCTGGAATTGCAAAGTAGCCGTCTCAGCGAATAACATCGAGCTGTTTGGCTGTATTGCCGCAGCAAGAGATAATGTTCCGATTGCGTCATTTGTATAGCCTGCTAATTTTTGCGCGGTTGCCAGCCCTAAATATGCGTCCACTATTTTATCATTTATCTCAACGGCCTTGTTGAATTGCTGTGCAGCAAGTTGCTCCTGATGCAACTGTAGATATTGTGTCCCAAGCTTTATAGTGGCCTCGAGGAAGTCCGGGCAGAGCTGCAGGGCCCCTTCATATTGCGAAACAGCCTCATTGGTGTTTCCCAGCATACGAAGGATATCGGCATGCTTCATCAACAAATCGGCCCTGTTGGGCTGATCCTCTAATAAGTATTCAAGCTGCTCCAATGCCTCGTGGAATTGGCCATCGGCAAAGAGTTGATCCACATTGTCATCCTGAGAGTGGTAATTGTCCGGATGTATCAAGATAGCATTATTGAAGATTTCGATGGCCTTCATAAAATTTTCAGCGGCAATATACAGATGCCCAAGAGTTACAAGCATCGATATGTCGTCAGGATATTCAGTTTTCAACATCTCATACTGCTCTATGGTTTTTTCGGTCTGACCCTTTTTGAAATAAATGGCGGCCAACCGCTGGGCAGGAAGCTGTAAATAGCTTTTGAACTTCAGACAGTCCTGATAAAATTCGATTGCCTGTGACTCTTTGCCAAGCCGTTCATAACAATAGCCGAGAGCATAAAGAGCCATTGTATTATTCGGCCTGCGCAGATAGACCGAGTTTAATTCTTTGATTGCCTCGGTCAATTTGTTGTTGTGCAGATAAATAGCAGCTACCGCCAGGCGGCCATATGTACAGGAAGGATTCTCGAACAGATACATCCTTAGCTGCTCGGTGGCGGCATCGAGCTTCATATCTCCAATAAGCTCTATAGCCTTATTCAACTCGCGATACTGAACAGCCTGGCTGTCGTCTTTTAGAGGTTTTACCGTATTTAACCAATGCCATATCAAATCGGTAATATCGATGGTGATCGCCCGGCCGAGAATTTCCAGTAACTGACTCATACACCCTCCCTCGGAGCCAAATTCGATTTTTTATTAACAATCGGGTCCCTGTTGCCCTTTTACTATTTTCGTACAATTCGGGACCCGCTTTTTATCAACAAAATTACAAGATTGCCCGAAAACGTTAACTTAAGTATCGACAATAGACAAAGGCGTATTAAGCCTTATTTTGGTAATTAACCGCCTACTTTTATATTTTGTTATTTCGTTATGGCGATTGTGTGTGATGTGCGGATTGTTACGATTTTAGAACGCGGTTATCGGGTTTATTATCCCCCTCTGCCCCCCCCAAAAAAACAAATTGAGGGGTGACATATAATTATTTGTACGCAGTCCAATAACGGCAATTACCGCTCGTTCAAATATAGCCTATAAATACAATCCTTAATCGGACTTTGCCATTTGGGCCTGTTTTTCTATCTCGCTCAAATATGCCAATGTGCGCTCGAGTTTGTCACTTAAGTGTTTTAATTTCAGCATAGTTTTAATCCGCGTTAACAACTCAAGCTTGTTTACGGGTTTACTGAGAAAATCATCAGTGCCCGAATCAATAGCTCGCTCAATGTCACCAAATTCGTTAAGTGCGGTCACCATTATGACGGGAATATCACTGGTTTTGGGGTCATTCTTTATTCTCCTGCAAACCTCAAAGCCGCTCATTTTAGGCATCATCACATCCAGCAAAATTAAATCCGGAGGCTCTTTAGCTATAATATCCAGGGCTTCGGGCCCATCACATGCCGGTATGCTTTGGCAATCCACATCCTCAAGATATACCTGCAATAATTCAAGATTCTGCTGATTGTCATCCACAACCAGGACAATAGGCGTTTTGTCCTGCCTTGTGTTGTCTTTTATCTTGTTCATACAATAATGCTCCTATAATCTTATTTATTACTTTCCAAGAGCTGTTAAGATAGCCACACAAAAGGCCGGCAAATCGTCCGGTTTGCGTGATGTAATCAAATTTCCATCTACTACACATTCGGCATCCAAATACTCGGCCCCGGCATTTATAATATCATCTTTGATTGCCATAAAACAGGTTGCCTTTTTACCCTTGTAAATAGGGGTGCTGCACAACAACCAACCGCCATGACAAATAGCTGCTATAATCTTGCCGGCATTTACCATATCATTCGCAAACCTTATGACGTCGGCGCTTCTTCGCATAAAATCCGGAGCAAAACCGCCCGGTATTACAATACAATCATAATCGTCGGCATCAGCTCTGGCCGCTGCAACCTCTGAGATACAGGGATAACCTTCCTTTGAATAATATTGCTTTTTTGCCTCGGCGGCAACAAAATTCACCTCCAGACCGGCTTCTTTGAGGCGATAGTAAGGAAACCAAACCTCAAGAACCTGATACATTTCGTCAACCATAATAGCTACCTTTTTAGCTGCCACTTTTACTACTCCTTTCCAGCAAGCATCGGCTCTTTGAGCCAGGCCAGATTGAAAACATAATACTGTTTACTGCTGATAAGATGAATAAGCCCGTTCGGTGTTTGTGTAGCGGCCAGATATCCTCTTGGTTCAGCATGAGTTTCGTCCATTGTAAACGAGCCCGTATTGCCTCCGCCGTCAACTTTCTTAGCCGGCCCCCCTGCCGTAATGAGGCGTGTGCAGGGCCAGGTTTTGCCATCGTCAAAAGAAAGTGCCGCGAACATCCCAAAAACACGGCGATGATTGGCGGCAGCATCGGGGATAATCATACCTTTCCTGCGGTCGGTGAAGCTTACAAACAAAATGGGACCCTCCAGCAATCGCCTGAGAATCAATCGCTGCCCACCGCCGAGAGGTGGAAACTCACTTGCCGAATAAGACCAGGTGCGTCCCATATCCTGTGAAATACTCATCGGCATACGGTCATCAATGTTGTTGCCGCGGCCAAAGGCCATTAAACTACCGTCTTTAAGCTGGACTACACCGGCGTGAATGCCGGCTATCCACCCCCCTGTTGAATCTGAGACAAAGCCTGGATTTGGTTTTCCGGCGCCGTAGTCAATCCAGGTACTGCCGCCATCACGACTGATATGTACGGCCGTTCCACCATTGCCGCCGGTTACTGCATCGCAAGGTAAGATTATAAAGCCCTCCCGTGTTTGAAAGACTGATTCAACGGGCATGTGGCGAAGGCCGTGTTCAGGATTGATGATTTGTGCCTTCGACCAGGTAGCCCCGCTGTCAATCGAGGTTCGCATTATCGTAGCGAGGTTACCCCATGTAGCTGCTGCTGAGAGCCCGTTAAAGTGATAAATTGTATCTCGGCCATTAAACCAAAACGCAGGGGCGTGGTCATTACGGTCAGGGGCATCCCAGAATACTGAGGCCGGCTCCCATTCATCGGCTCCATATCTTAATCGGCTGGCTAAAATCGTTAGCTCACGGCCGGATTCTTCCAGGCATGAATACCAAATTGCCAGAAGGTCGCCATTGGGACAGTCAACTAATGCAGGGTCATGGTTATGCTGGGAATACATAGGACCGTTAGAGTCCGGCGGAATTTTGACATATTCGGTCGGACCTTGAAAGTAAGGTTCATTCGAATCAGGGCCTTCGAGCAGATCAGCATGAATCCGCCAACTGACATGCTGGCGATTTAATGACGGCACGGGGGCAGGAAGCATCTCTGTATTCGGCATCCGACCAAGAACTACGCGGAAACCTATCAGCCAGCTTTTATCGTCTGGAAGTGTGCCAAGTCGGTTCGCCGAACGCAGGTATGAAAGCTTTGTACTGTGACTACCGCCACGAGTAACTTTGAAATCACCGGATTCAAAACCCACAGGGTCTGTTTGAGCATCTTTACGGTAAGGCCCATACCAATCGTAGCACCATTCTTCAACATTTCCGTGCATATCAAAAATGCCCCAGGGATTCGGAATAGTCTGGCTAACGGTAAGCGGCACCTGCTTGTCACTCAAGCGGCTGCGTGCCGGGTCGGGAAACCAGCTCATTCGAACGTTCTTGTGAAACTCATCCGGTAAATCCGGGCCGGTGTGATAGGCTGTAGTCGTACCGGCACGACAGGAATACTCCCACTCGGCTTCAGTCGGCAAACGATATGATTTGCCTTCTTTTTTCGAGAGCCATTCACAGAATTTAACTGCTTCGTGCCAGCTAACAAAAACGACTGCTTCATCATCCAGTTTGGATAGACCCAGCTTTCCACGAAGTTCGCGGTGTTCAGGATCAAACTGCTCATACTGAGTATTGGTAATTTCTGTTACAGCCATCCAAAAAGGTCTGGCGATAGTAACTCTGTGAACGGGTCTTTCGTCCCAGTCTCCACCGTCTTTTTGCCCCATCATAAAAGAGCCGGATTCTATGCGGACAAATTTCATACCAACTGAATTTACTAATGTGTCCGCCGCTTTTGAGCCGTGGAACCACCCTGTCAAAAAGAGCAAAAATATTGCCGGCGATACTCTTTTCATCATTACACTGCCTTTCAAAAAATTTGATTGTTGTAACTCTCGATAAATTGGCGGACTTCCGGCTTGATATATATCTGTTCAATGTCCACCACCTTCGGCACTGCCTGGGCACACATCGCTGCCACTACCGTGGCTGGAGCCTGAGTATCCACGAAGAAAATCTGTCGGCCCTTCATAGAACAAAGCCCCCCGCCGCTTCCGCCGAGCGGTTCGTCGCGAATTACAACGCTGTTTGCTTCCAACAACGCTAAAAGCTCTTCTAAAATCCTTTGTTCGTTCATTTTCTCGTATTATGTATTTCGCACTGCTTATATCGTTGTTCAAGAAAAAACATGTTAAAAGTCGATATAAATACTTGTAAGCCATAAATTTTCCGGTAAATAATAACCGGCGACAGAGGGCACGCCCGAATAAGCTTTAGGGTGAAGCCCTGAGTTTTGTTAATTACACAAAGCTCATTAACGAGCAATTTTATAGCAGGAGCAGACAATTGGCAAGTATTACAGGAAAACGCCTTTCTTTGCATAAATATGTGGAAGAACAAAAACAGGAAAATGACGCTCTAAAATACCAGCTTGCACAGATCCAGCACCTTGCTAATACCGGAACCATCAGCTTTATGATAGCCCACGAAATTAACAATCTGCTCACACCATTGAGGAATTATGCGGCTGTTGCTCTGGAGAATCCTGACGATAAGAGTTTTGTCGAAAAAGCACTTCAGAAGACGGTCAGAAATTGTGAACGTGCCTCTAACATTATGGAAAGCATGCTCGCAATGGCAAACGGGCAGACACAGGAAAAGAAAAATGCCCGGCTGCTTGCATTGGTTGAAGAAATTTTTACCTGTCTTTGCCGTGATTTTGCGAAAGACGGGATAACCGTAGAAATCAGCATTCCAGAAGAGTTGACCATTTGGTGTGTGCCGGTCCAGATTCAGCAGGTTATAATGAATTTAGTTCTCAATGCCCGCGACGCAATGCTGCCGCGCGGTGGTATTTTATGTATTAAAGCAAGTGAGAATAGCGATGCCATCAAGATAGAAGTCAGCGACACAGGCGAGGGGATTGAACCGGCTAACTTAAAAAATATTTTTGACTCGTTCTTTACGACAAAAACAAACAAGAACACCCCATCCGGGTATTCGGGAGCCGGCCTTGGTCTGGCTTTTTGCAAAAAGATAATTGCCGAACACGAAGGCTTGATTTCAGTCGAATCCAAATCTACCAATGGAAGCAAATTCAAGATAACCCTCCCAAAACTCCGGTAAGGCAATAGCTGATGGCATTACAGTTTTACCAAATTGTTTTAATGTTATTTCTACTTGCCTGTTCAGCTTTTTTTTCAGGAGCTGAGACCGCCTTTTTTAACCTGTCACACCGACAGATTAAAGTTTTTCGGAAATCCAAACATAAGGTCCAGAATCTCGTTGCAAGTCTCTTGAACAAACCAGGGCATTTGCTTGACAGCTTTTTGTTTGGAAATATGACTGTCAACGTTCTGTTTTATGCCGTCTCCAGCATTTTAATAATGCGGGTCAAGGAACAGGGAAGCCTGGTCCTGGCAGTTATCATCGCCTTAACGAGTTTTGCCGCTCTCGTGCTGATAGGGGAGATACTGCCGAAATCTATAGCCTATGCAAATTCAAAGTCTGTGAGCCTGGCTGCCGCCCTACCGGCTTTTTTGTGCCTTAAAATCTTTACGCCACTTGAGTTCATGTTCAAATTTATCATATTAGAGCCGACTCTTCGGTTGTTTCTGGGGCCGATTAGAAGCCCTAAGCCAATAACGGTCAGTGAATTTAAATCATTGATTGGTACAACGAGAAAGCAGGGATTGATCAGCGACGATGAAAACAAACTCTTAACAGAAGTTATCGAATTAGGCTTTCTGAAGGTCCGTCACGTTATGCGGCCTCGGGTGGATATGTTAGCCTCCGACGTTACGGATTCACCACAGAAAGCCCACAAGAAGATGCAGGAAAATAACTTAACAAAGCTGCCGATTTACGCAGGAACGATAGACAATATTGTTGGAGTTGTACACCTCAGACAACTTCTGCTTAAAGCCGGCACATCATTAGACAAAATTGTTCAACAGATCCATTTTGTGCCGGAGCAAAAGACGGTCGAATCTCTTTTGGAATTTTTTCGGAGAAGTCGAACCGATATGGCTGTAGTTGTGGACGAATACGGCGGGATTGCCGGTTCTGTTCGGCTTGAGGATATTGCCGAAGAATTGTTTGGTCAGATGGAACCTGCAGGCCACATAGAACCAATTAAACAGACAGGGCCTTTTGAATATCGTCTTGCCGGTAATCTGGCCATTCACGATTGGGCTGAGGTATTCGACATTGATTTGGCCGAGACGCGTCTTGCGACAGTCGGCGGTTTGGTCACCGCCCTTCTCGGAAAAATACCGAAAAGCGGTGACGTGACATATTTGAAGAATTTGAAGTTTACAATCGAAAGAATGCAAAAGCATCGTATTGAAACCTTAATATTAACTCTTGAGCCATTCAAAACAGATGATCAATAGTATATCATTAATAATCGCAATTGCTTTCTTCATTATTCTTGCAGGCTTATTCGCCGGTTCTGAAACAGGTATGTATCGACTTAGTCGGCTTCGCTTACGACTGGGTATTGAAAAAAAGAAATTATCTTTCGTCATACTCGGCAGATGTCTGCACGACAGCAACGGCCTGCTTCTATCTATGCTGATAGGTACAAATCTTGCACATTATCTTGCTACGAGCTTCATAACTTATATATTTTTCACGTATGTATTTCTAAGAAAGGCAGGCGCCGAACATAATGCTGAATTATTTGCTACCCTTTTTACCGCACCGACACTGTTTATTTTTTCAGAACTAATTCCCAAAAATATTTTCTTTTACCGCTCAGATGTGCTTATGCCGTATCTGTCGCCGTTTTTATACACTTTCCATAAAGCCTTAAGCTGGTGTGGTATCATACCTCTACTCAAATTCATTTCAAGCCTGTTGATGAGATTATCAGGCATGGCTTCTTCTTCCAAAACTGCAATAACATCGACACAAAGACATCAAGTCCAGGCAATCCTACAGGATACGCACGAAGAAGGCATTTTCAGCTCAGTTCAGACCGAAATCATAAACCGTCTTGTCAGCATATCACACATTACTATAAGGTCAGTAATGATTGTTATTAACAATGTCCAAACAGTTGATATAAATTCTGACAATACGGCACTATTGAACAAATTAAAAAAATATGCGTTTTCCCGCCTGCCGGTCATAGAGAGCCCATCTGGAAATATCATCGGCTTTGTAAATATCTATGAAACCTTAAGCTCTTCAGAACAGTTCACCAATCTGCATAATTTCATAAAACCAATCCTAAAACTTAATGCGAATACTACTGTTACAGATGCGATAAATATTATGCAGAAAGAAAATCAGAAAATCGTCCTGGTCATGAAAATCAGCCGTACAGGCCAAGAGAAGCCTATTGGTATTGTAACAATGAAGGATTTAGTTGAAGAGCTGCTCGGCGAGCTGGCTGAATGGTAAAATAATTTATTAATTTTCAATGTTCGTTTTCTTGTATACTTTAATCTGATGATGTCTGTAAAAATATTCAATACCTTAGTTATCTTAATACTCATTGTCCTATCCGTTGCAATCTTAGCCAATAGTATGTCAAAACCGCTTAGCCGTGATGAACAGATGTACTGCACCGGCAGTGCCCTATTGGCGCAGGGCAAGATGATTTACAAAGATTTTTCATATGCTGCCCAACTGCCCTACCACCCGTTACTATTCGCAGCTTTGTTGCGAATATTTAACACAACGCACTATTTACTCATCGGCAGAATGCTCTCTGCTTTTTTTGATATTCTCGTGGTAGTGTGTATCGTCGGAATATATCGGTGTATTTTCAAGTCCTTTGCAATTACCGGAATGCTCTTGGGGCTGGCAGCGGCGGTTCTGTATGTATTCAATCCTCTGGTCGATTATGCCAACGGTTATGCCTGGAATCATGATGCTGTAATCTTCTGTGTTGTGTTGGCTTTCTGGTTGTTCGTGTCCACCGATTTTACGCAAAAATCAAAATATTGGCGAATTGCCGCTATCGGCGCACTGCTTACATTTGCAACCTGTATGCGTATAACTACGGCTTTGGTGGAGCTGTTATTTTTCGCGATAATTCTGAGCCAGCCGGCAGAAACAATAAAACAAAGATTCAAGACCGCCCTGCCATTCTTAATTGCCGTTGCTGTTGTTTCGGCTTGGCCTGTTTGGGTGATAGCTCAAGCTCCACGGGCATTCTTTCTGAACCTCGTCAAAATACCTATGCTCTATGGCGAATGGCTGCATCAAATAGGAATGGTTTTCAACAAATTCGAGCTGACATTGGCCTGCCTTACACAGCCGGGATATTTTGCACTTGTTGTATTAGCAATATACCTATCGTTGATGATTGTGTGCCTTCGCCGCAGATTAAAGATAACGAACGGCAGGAACTTATTACTGGCCGTTCTGCTGCCGTTAACATTCCTAATAATCGCCCTGATTCCCCCGACAATGTGGAGGCAGTACCTTGCTATGCCGGTGCCCTTCCTGGTAACAGGCTTTGCTTTGCCTCTGCTGTATTTGCGCAAACTTGCCGGTAAAAGCGGTGCTAACATGCACTTCAAAATAGCTGCTGATTTAGTAGGTCTGTGTGTATTTGTGGCAGTCACTTTTTATCCGTTTGTACTGTACAGAATTCCGATAGTTCTGGCACCTGAAAGATGGGAGCCAGTAGAAATACATAAGATTTCAGAAGATATCGCCAAAAAACTCAAAACTCAAAACTCAAAACTCATACTTACCTTAGCCCCCCTGCTTGCTCTTGAGGGCGGCTGTGATATCTATACGGAGCTTTCCTGTGGTGCGATTATCTATAGAGTTGCCGATTCTATGTCAGCTTCGCAGCGCAGTATTACCCACACTGCAGGTCTAAAAACACTTGGAGAATTGCTGGAAAAAACTCCGCCTTCAGCGGTGATACTTAACGTTGAACGCGGCAAATTAGCATTGCTTGAAGCCCCCCTTCGAGCGGTCGTCAAGCCTGACTGGGAAAGAGAAACCTATAACAATGGCTTTGTAGCTTATTTCAAGCCATGATACAAACACAATAATGCCGATTCATAGCAAGGTGAGAATGTACCATGAGCAGAAAGAAAATAGTAACACAAATTGGCTCCTTGCCATATGATGAAGTTGACAAAGCTGTAGAATACAGCCTCAGGCATGATATACCCTTTCTGCCGGAACTTCCCAGACTGGGTGATGCCATGCTGGATTATATTGAAAAGCCCGGCAATTTAAGCTGTCTCGAAACCTTCAAGAAAATGGTGAATGGTTATGAGATAGTCAAAATACAATGTGTAGGTCCGGCGACTCTTATTCTCAGCGGATATGACCAGGATGAAGCCATCTCAAGAGCCTGTCAACACATCAATGCTGTTACCACCGGCCTGAATGCAGGGGAAGTCATTCTTTTTCTGGATGAGCCTGCCCTGGGGCAGGTAGGATTCGATTACCTGCAGTTATGGTCAGCGCTTTTCGAGAGCTTCGACGTTACGCCGGGCGTACATGTTTGCGGAAATATGAACTGGGACGAATTATTCCGTTCTGAAGTTGAAATTATCAGCTTCGATGCCTCACAATATGATATTACTAAATATCCAGGATATCGAAACAGCAAGAAAATCGCCTGGGGAACGAAAACAAAAGGGGATGTCAAAGATTTCCGGGAAGGTGACTTATTGACATTACCATGTGGTATGGGACCGAAGTTCTATAGCGTTGACGATTGTGAAGTTAATCTTAACAACTTGTTAAAGATTTCCACTGGTTTTGGGGTTGAAAACGAGACAAATATTGGGACACAACAATAGCAAGTGTCGCTGTCTGCTATCTACTCTTCATCGATAATCGCCTTTGCGATATCGTTGATTACTCCACGGGTTGTGCCGTTGGTATTGTTGGTGAGAATGGAGAATATATAATCGCCCTGTTCCGTGCCGCATACTCCTGAAAATGATTTGACGCTATTTATATATCCGGTCTTGCCTGAGATTTTACCTTTGTACTTTTGCTCTTTGAAATATTTGGCAATTGTCCCATCTACCCCCCCCACCGCAAGTGAATCCTTATACAGGTTCCAATTGTCGCTATGATACACATCAGACAACACCTTTGTAATTGCATAAGAGCTAAGTTCGTTTTTCCTGCTCAGGCCGCTTGCATCATCGATATAAAACTGGCTTTTATCGATTCCAAGTCCAATGAGAAACTCAGAAACTAATTCCCTGCCTCGGTCCCAGCTACCGTGCTTCCCGCCAGGATTATTATTGGCGGCGATCGTCTTGAACAACGATTCGGCTGCCAATCCGAGACTGTTCTTGTTACAACGCGCCAAACAATCTTTTATTGAAGTTGAATATTGGCTGAGCAGCCTGAATTTGGTGTGATCGTCAAGCGTTTTTTCTATGAGATGGCCATTTGTTTTTATTCCCGCTTTAGTGAGATTCTCGTACAGCAAAAATCCAAAAAATGCTGCAGGCCGTTCAATTGCAACGTCAAACGGCCCGACTCTATTACTGCATTTGCCATAAATGACAATCTTATTAGGCTCTTTATTTCGATAAGTACCTACAGCACTTGTGCCCCTTGAAATCGGCTTAACTTTATTGTCGAACTTTAGAAAAGAAGTCTGAGGTTCGAGGAAGACCGCTACTTTGCCGCCGGTTTTCTTTGTGCTTATCGCGATACAATTATCATTGAAATTCAAGCCGCTTACTTCACAGGCATACCACTTGTTCAGTTCACTCTTAGACCAGCTCGGATGGACGCGCTGGTCGTCAAATACACTGCTGTCAATAATAATATCTTCAATGGCTTTTATGTTATTTTGTTTTAACAATTGTGCTATGTCTTTGAAGAGCCAGCCTTTTTCCCGCCCATATTTTGCATCTGTTTTTTCGTCCCCCAACAACGGGTTCCCGCTCCCTATTACTACAAGAGTATCATCACAAAAACCAACCTTTGTTGTGTATTCATAATCAGGCCCCAGATATTTCAGTGCCGCTGCAGAGGTGATTATTTTCATATTCGAAGCCGGTATCATCAACTCCCCCGCATTATGTTCATATACAGGGATGCCCGAATCAGCCTTTATGATATGAATGGAAAATTGAACTTTCTGCTGTAAAGAACGGCTGATAATACCATTAATTCGCTCCGCCAAATCAGCTTTAGCAAAGCTGCCAATACAGATGCTGAATAAAACTGCGACCAATATTTGTTTCATTTTAACCTTCATAAGGTGATACATTATTCCATAACAGAAGCGACATATCAATGTTTTTTTCCACAGGCTCAAGATAGAGTTAGTTTATGTTTTAATAATAATTATATCGAAGGTTTAAGTTTGGCCGCCGAAGATATATACTTTACTCTTAATTTGCTTGAAACATACAGTAACTGATTGTAGAATTAAGTATATATATGGAAAAATATTACAATTTGTAAATGATGTTGGATTTTTTATTATATCCTAAGTCTATAGCAGTAATTGGTGCTTCTCGGACACCCGGCAAGGTGGGTTATGAGATATTGTCCAACCTGTTAGATGGCGGTTTTGCCGGACAAATCATACCGGTTAATCCTTCGGCTGACGAAATATTAGGACTGAGTTGCCTGCACGATTTGAATATGTTCACAGGCACTATTGACTTAGCAGTTATCGCAGTACCTACAGCATCTGTTCTGGAGGCTGTAGAAAGTTCGATTAAAGCAGAAGCAAAAGCGATAGCGGTTATCACCGCAGGCTTTAGAGAGACCGGCCCGGCAGGAACTAAATTGCAATCTGAGATCGCGCAGCTTTGTTCGAAAGCCGGTGCTCGTTTGTTAGGGCCCAATTGCCTGGGCCTGATTAATACCGGGCACCGCATGAATGCTTCGTTTTCAAAACGTATGCCAAAGGCTGGTGGTATATCAGTCCTGTCTCAATCGGGAGCGCTTTGTACGGCAATGTTGGATTGGGCTTTGGCTCGTGGACTCGGCTTGGCAAAAGTCGTAAGCATAGGTAACAAGGCTGATCTGAATGAGACCGACTTCTTATCATCATTTACAGCCGATGAACAGACAAAAGTTATCGTTGGTTACCTTGAGAGTATCACATCCGGAGACAAGTTCATTAAGACAGCGCGATCGGCAGCTTCGGCTAAACCATTAGTTCTTTTGAGGGCGGGGGTTACCAAGGCGGGAATGAAGGCTGCATCGGCACATACCGGCGGCCTGGCTGGGGATGATATTGCCTATGCTGCAGCATTTAAGCGGGCCGGTGTGATACGAGCAGAAACTTTTGACTCGCTTTTCGACTACGCTGCGGCGCTCTCTATGCAGCCTTTGCCTAAAGGCAATCGTGTTGCAATCATCACAAATGCAGGAGGACCGGCGGTAATGGCCGCTGACGCAATTGAGCAATCCGGGATGAAGTTAGCTACTCTCAATGGCTATAATGCCGGTAATCTTAAGAAGGAACTACCACTTGCAGCTATCATCAGCAATCCAATTGACGTTTTGGGCGATGCCGACCCGAAACGGTATGCCACTGCTGTTAGTGCTGCACTACAAGATGACTCTGTCGATGCTGTAATCGTGATTCTGACACCACATGCAATGACACAACCAGCGGAAACCGTACGTGCTATAGCCGCATGCGGTTCTAATGACAAGCCGATACTTGCAGTTATCCTTGGTAGTGCCGATGCAATGCCTGAACGCAAGGAATTAGCCGATTGCAGTCTTCCCGATTACCCTTCACCGGAACGGGCAGTCGCAGCACTAAGGGCCATGTACGAATACGGCGTCTGGCGTAAGCATCCGACGCGCGTTGTTACACGCTTTCCTGTTAACCGGCGCAGAGTCGAACGTATAATCTCACGGCATTTAAAAACAAATCACATCCAGATGGGTGAGGTTGAAGCCAAGGAAATCCTGCGAGCTTACGACTTTAATGTCCCGGATGGCCATGTTTCCAATACACCCGAAGAAGCGGTGGAAATCGCTGAAAGAATCGGATTTCCCGTAGCTATGAAGATTGTTTCTCCAGATATTGTCCATAAGTCTGATGTGGGTGGTATCAAGCTTAATATTTCCAGCCTCGACCAGGTGCGAGACACTTTTGACCTGCTAACATTGCGGGTTAGCAGACGGGCACCTGAAGCCAGATTGAACGGCGTTTACGTAGAAAAGATGTGCATTCGGGAGCTGGAAGTAATTCTCGGTATGACATCCGATTCACAGTTTGGACCTATGCTTATGTTCGGCCTGGGTGGTACTTTTGTCGATGTACTTAAGGATGTTTCGTGTTACCTGGCACCTATAACTGCCGATGAAGCGATGGAAATGTTGATGGAGACCCGGTCATACGCCTTGCTCAAAGGCGCCCGCGGCCAGGCCGACGTGGATTTGTCCGATATCACAGGCGGTCTGCAAAGAATAAGTCAACTGGCCACCGACTTTCCTCAGATTGAAGAATTGAATATCAATCCATTCTTTGTCGGGAGTGTTGGCACGAAAGCGATGGTAGTAGATGCGCGAATATCCCTCCGCCGGGACCCCAAAACACAAGAGGAAGAATTTGATGACTCTACTGAATCCGGGTAGCAAT
The DNA here is from genome assembly GCA_014384025.1 of Planctomycetota bacterium. Taxonomy (GTDB): domain Bacteria; phylum Planctomycetota; class Phycisphaerae; order Sedimentisphaerales; family Anaerobacaceae; genus NIOZ-UU13. Next base: position 40,787 of record JACNGQ010000178.1, read on the forward strand.
TAAATGGCCGAACCGAATCCTGACTACAATAAAGAAACGTCCAAAAATTGGCAGGAACATTATAGCAGCATGATTGCATCGGCCCAAGAGGCAGTTGCCCGCATACGTCCCGGACAAAGGGTGTTTATTGGTACTGGTTGCGCTCAACCTCAGGAATTGATTCAGGCATTAATAAATCGCGCTGCAGAATTAGAGGTTATAGACATTATACATTTGCTTACTTTTGGTGAGCCCTCCTACAGACATAAAGAATTGGCTAAACATTTTCATATCAACAGCTTTTTCATATGGGATACTATTAATGAATCGCAGGAATTAGGGGATTTCACACCGATATTTCTCTCCGATATTCCACGCATGTTCAGCTCAGGGGAGCTACCCATTGATGTAGCTTTGATACAGGTTACTCCACCGAATGAAAAGGGAATGTGCTCACTGGGGATTTCTGTTGATATCACCAAGAGCGCTGCTGAGAACGCAGGCTTTGTCATCGCCCAGGTAAACCCAAATATGCCCTGGACAATGGGAGACAATCTGCTCTATGTCCACGATATCGACATCCTCGTACCGAGTGAGTGCCCTATTCTCGAAGTGACGCTGCCGGAACCAACCGAGACATCCCGGCGCATCGCCGAGTATGTCGCAGCTCTGATTCCGGACGGCTCCACCGTAGAATTGGGAATAAGGCCCATTCCGCTGGCAGTGGCTGAGTTTCTAAAAGATAAACGCGACCTCGGAATTCATACAGAAATATTTTCCGACGCTATCATTGATCTGGTTAAATCCGGAGTAATAACAGGAGCGAGAAAAAATATCGACCGCGGCAAGATAGTCGCAAGTTTATGCATGGGCACACGCAAGCTTTATGATTATATTGACGGCAATCCCGCTTTTTCTTTCCGACCCGCTGAATATGTCAGTGACCCGTTCCTGATACGCCTGCAGCATAATATGGTCGCAATCAGTGTCGCACAAGAGATAGATTTGACAGGACAGGTCTGTGCCCACTCGCTGGAAACCGGATTTTCCGGACTGGGCAGTCATATGGACTTTACTCACGGGACTTCCAGAGCCTCCGGAGGCAAATCAATCGTTGCGTTGGAATCCACTCGGAACCACAGCGAAATCTCACGGATTGTTGCCCACCTTAGTCACCACGCCAGCATTGCCGCTACATGCTGTGAGGTACATTACGTAGCTACTGAATACGGTGTCGCCTATCTTTACGGTAAAAGTCTGCGGCAGCGTGCTTTGGCGCTTATCAGTATCGCCCATCCAAAATTCCGAGCCGAATTACTCAAAGAAGCAATCAATGATAATTATATTAGTGCTGATTTGGCGGCTTTCGAAGGAAAAACCCTCGTCAGCCCTCAGGAATTGAAAACTTTGATGGTGCTGGAAGATGGAACACAGATAAACTTTCGTCCCATGCACCCGACAGATGAAAAGCACATGCGTGACCTCTTCCACTCGCTTTCCGAACAGACCATACACTATCGTTTTATGTCGAACTTGGCCCGGATACCACAAAAACAGGTGCTGAACTTCTTATATACAGATTATCGAAACGATATGGCAATTGTGGGTACTGTACCTGAGGCACACGGCGAAGAGATTATCGCTATCGGACGTTACTATCTGAATCCACGAACCAATACTGCCGAGGTAGCATTCATTGTTCGTGACCAGTGGCAAAAACGCGGCATTGGAACTTTTTTACTAAAATACCTCGTTACCATCGCAAAACGCAATGGCATTGCCGGTTTTACTGCTGAGGTTCTGATGGATAACAAATCTATGATAGCAGTGCTTCATAAAAGCAATTGTAAAATTCGCAGTCAATTGGAAGACCGCGTTTACAGCTACGAGTTGGATTTCGAGTAATGCCCCCCCTGCCCTTCCAATGATTTAAGCCTTAGCTTCTGGACAAGATAAGATAAACCGTAAATAGCTATCCCCGCAATATACATATAATATCTGAAGCTGTAATCAAGATTGAAAATCTTCGTTACGATAGCAGGCCAGAATAATATAAGTGAAGCGATAAGAAACAAGGGGATCTCATACCATTTATTCTTTGTTATGAACCATCCCTGTACTGCATTTGTAAAAGCCAACGCCCCGAATATGGCCATTATAAAAATTAGTAGTGCCTGAGGCCAGTTATTGATTTGATGAAGGATAAGCTCGGAATTAAACACAAACATAAACGGAATGACTGCGGTCCTCAAATCATATATGAAGCCCTGTATTCCCGTTGATATGGGATCGGATTTTGCGATAGCCGCAGCAGCATAGGCGGCAAGTCCAACAGGTGGGGTATCATCGGCAAGAATACCAAAATAGAAACAGAATAAATGAGCAGCTATTGGAGGGATAAGAATAAAGCCGACCCCGTTCATAGGGCTTAATTCTCTGATTACAGGGACTGTTATCGACGCCATAACAATATATGTTGCCGTTGTCGGCAGCCCCATGCCAAGTATCAGACTCGCAACTGCTGTTATTAACAGCAGGGGAACAATATAGCCGAAAGAAAGCTGTGCTACAATCTCAACTACCATCCCGCTTATACCCATGAAAACGATACCGACAATAATACCCGCAGTAGCTGTTGCCAGCGCCACAGTGAGCATATTCTTCGAACCGGCAATTAATCCTTCCGTTATAGTTCTGACACTTTTCATTCCCGCATTTGTAACGCCTGTGCCCTCCTTTATCGCTTTGAGAATTTCCTGTATAAAGGTAATCACCATCAGGACAAGTATTGCATTAAAAGCCGCCAGATTTGGACTATGGCGCATAATTATTAATTCATATATCAAGACAATCAGAGGGATAAGGTAATAAAATCCATTTTTAAGCACTGTAAGAAATCGGGGGATATCAGATTTCGGCAGGCCTTTCATTCCGAGTTTTGAGGCCTCAAGATGAGCGATATAAAACAAAGCAAAATAAGATACTAAGGCAGGAACAACCGCAGCCTTTACAACATCAAGGTAATCTATGCCCAGATACTCGGCAATAATAAATGCCGCTGCTCCCATTATGGGAGGCATTAACTGGCCGTTGGTACTTGCAGCAACCTCGGTTGCCGCCGCAATCTTTCCGGGATAGCCGCACTTCTTCATTAAGGGGATTGTAAACGTTCCAGTCGTAACAACATTGGCAATACTCGAGCCTGAGAAAAGACCTGTTAATCCGCTTGAGACAATCGCCGCCTTTGCAGCACCGCCCTTAAATCGACCAAGCAAAGAGATGGCAAGGTCATTAAAAAAATGTCCGGCCCCGACTTTATCAAGCATCGAACCCAACAGAACAAACAGAAAAACCGTATTGGCGGAAACATAAAGGGGAATACCATAAATCCCTTCCGTCGATAGAGCAATTTGGCTGAGATACCTTCTCAACGATACGCCTCGAAAAGCAAATACCGACGGCATATATGAGCCTAAGAAAGCATAGAGTGTGAACAAGATGGCAATAATGGCAAGGGCAGGTCCAATTGCACGCCTTGTCGCCTCCAACAGAAGCACGATTAGTATGACACTTATAACAATATCACGCCGAATGGGCAAACCAGCACGCATCGAAATTCCCGTCCAGTCAAAAACGAAGTATAGTACGGAAAGACATGCCAGAGCTGACAGAATATAATCCATAAGAGGGACATGGCTTATTTCATCAGAGAAGTCTGTTCTCCGATTTTGTTTGGCCCGGAAACGGCGGGTCAAAAATACAAGTGTTATGGCAAAAGCCAGATGAATGGCTCTTACTGTGGTGCTGTCTAATATTATCAAACGAGGTAAAGCAAGTTGAAACAAAGCCCAGGCTATTGAGATAGCAGCGACAATGAGTCTTCCTGCCGTGACATGCTGTCTTCGGCACGGCTGGTCGGCTTTTCTGTTGTTTTTTGAAATCATCTAATCAATTATTAGTTTCGGATCAATATATTTGTCAAGGCCGGCTTGCCTGTAATATTTTAAAGCACCCTTGTGAATTGGAGCTGAAAGCCCCTTTAGCATGTCTTGTTTTGTAAGTATCTTGTAAGACGGATGAAGTGACTTAAAAACTTCAAAGTTCTCGAATACTTCTTTTGTTACAACATAAACAATACTCTCATCCGTATTCTTCGATGTAACAAATGTTGCCTTTACACCGATTGTTGAAACATCTTCTGTATTCAATGAGTAGGGATAAAATGAATGAGCTATTATTGATTCCGCATAGTAAGAATAATTCGTAAGCATCTTATCTATGCCCGGCCCTGTAATGGGCACAATATATACCTTAATTCTTCCTGACGTCGCCTCTTTAATGTTGCCGTTGGGATGTCCCACGGTATAGAAAAAAGCATCGATTCTTCCATCCTGCAGCAAACCGGGTGCCTCAACCGCTTTAACATGCTCGGCAGAAAGGTCATTTTCCTCATTAAGACCTGCTGCTTTTAGTACGTCCCTTGAGTTTTGTAAATATCCGGAACCGGGATTGCCAAGATTCACCCTTTTACCTTTTAAATCTTCAATTCCCCTGATGCCGCTTTTCTCTGATGCGATTAAGGTGATTGATTCCGGATGAATTGAAAATACAGACCTAAGGTTTGTCTGTTGACCGTATGCGGACCATTCAGCTAATCCCTTATACGCCTGATATTGTCTGTCCGATTGAACAACACCAAATACCAGGTCCGTGTTTAACACCGCATTAACATTGAATACGGAGCCGCTTGTCGATTCGACGGTTGCCTTAATATTGTACTCATTATATTTCTTATTAATCATGCGGCTTATAGCTACACCTGTAGGGTAATAGATTCCAGTTACGGCTCCTGTACCGATTGTTACGAAGCTGACCTTTCTGTCTTTACATCCTCCAAAAAGAATGCTGATACAAACAAGCATAACTATATAAGAATGCTCTTTCTTCATTTGCCTTTCCAATACGACTACTTAATGTTGATCTATACAGGCTATTATAAAAAAGATTTAACTTAAGCAAAACCAGATAACTGCATAAATCTAATTTTACTTTTATGCATTCACTGCCCTTTAAAAACAATCGGGGCTTATACCTAATTGATACAAGCCCCGATTTTATACAAATCACAGTATCTAACAACAGATTAATTGTCACTTTCTACTTAAGGCGTTGCAGGCTCAAGTGCATACAAACGAATATCATCGAAGTAAATCATGCCTGCTCCGCCGGCAACAGGATTGCTCCTGTTACCAAAACCAAGAGTAATCGAGTTGACATTTGCAAGGTTCACACCCTGGTCAGCAAAGCGCGTCAGGTCGATATTCCATTGGGTCCAGGAAGCTATCCGCGCCGCATCAGGATTATCATTGGTAACCACAGCGTTGCCGTTGAGAACAACATACATCGGTTCGGCAGCGTTAGCCGCACTACCTCGGAACCAAATTGTCAACGTGTTGATACCGTTGATGGTCCAGTCACGAGAGGAAGTCAATGACAAAGTCGCTTCGGATTTTCCAACGGCGTTGTCGTAAGACATCGGCATCGATTGCAAACCGCCATGAACGATAGTCTGCTCGGCAAATGGAGCATTAGCATTACCAACGACAGAGCCGTTTGTAGCCGGATTGTCGAATCCGTCTATCCAGGCAAGATATATCCTGTTGCTCCCCGGCTCACCTTCATTAATGTCATTGTAGCTCTCCATATCATCCACAACAAGGAAGTTGGCCGTCGTAAAGCTCCAGATGTTGCCTTTCCACGGACTGTCGGCATTAGCGTTGTTAGCCTCATCAATACGCCAGTAGTACGTCGTATTCCATTCAAGGCTTCCTGCATCATAGCTCTCGGCGCCCAGGTTCTTTGTACCTTTATACTCAGGTGAACTTGTGTCGGCATTTTTCACAGCATCTGCATCAGAACCGAAATAGACCTGATGTGAAGCAGCTAAGACTCCCGGCACCCAGGTAAGAACAGGTGTCTGGGTAACATCCACAGCGCCTTTAGCGGGCTCAGGGCTGCCCACAGCACCCTCAGTAGTAAAGCTCCAGACATTGCCTTTATGAGTAGTGAAACCATCGAACGAATCGACACGCCAGTAGTAAGTCTTAGCCAGCTCAAGCGGGCCGGGATTATAGCTTGTAGTTCCCTGGGGGAGTCCTACGGTAGCATTGTTCACATCGTCAAAATTGTCACCGAAGTAAACAGTGGACAGTTTCGCACCAAAACCTGCCGTCCAGCTAATCTTGGCATTCAGGTCGATAGACTCAGCAGTATCAGTCGGAACTGGTGAATAGGCGGTCTTGGGAGGGATACTGAAGCTCCAGACATCGCCTTTCCAGGGACTGTTCGGATCGGTGTCATTGACCTCATCAATCCGCCAGTAGTAAGTTGTACCCGGAATGAGACCATCCGGATATGAAAATCCGGGAAATCCAGCGATAATAAACGTTGCTGCCTGGTTGCCCAGAAAAGTACCTTCGGTTCCATTGTTAACATCGTTAAAATTATCACCCAGGTACACATCATGTGAAGCCGCAGATTCTCCGGGACTCCACGAAAGGTTAACCCAGGTATCCGCATAAATACTACCATCGGCAGGCACGGGATTACCGGCTTTTACGAGCTTCGAGCCGCCAATCATATATCTGACCGCGTTGAGGAATACTTTTTCGCCATCGGGTGTGAGATTATACTCACCTCTGCCAATATCAGGTGATGACTCTTGTGTGCCGGCAGCAAAGAACATACGCGAACCACCAGCGATCTGTCCTGAGCCTTGGTAGTACTCAACTCCTGCTTCCCATTCGACAATCCAGACCACATCGTCTGTCACTTTGGCGAGCAATGTACCGTTGCCTGCGCCCACACCAGCGATGTCAGCGAATGAGCTTGGGCCAACAACTCCATCCGTAATCTGAACCGGTGAAGATACACCGGAAAATATAGGATGGCCGGCAGCCGAAATGTCCACCACAACATCAGATAAAGTCGGGAGGGTTGCAGTATTGAACCACAGCCATCGGCTGTTCCTTGTCAGATGGGTGGAACTCTGGATAATTGGAGTCGTGATTGAGTTCCATTGGGCTATCTCATCGCCATCGGTATAAGCAGCACTGTCGCTATTGCGACTTATGATAATAAGATCCGCAGCGTTCAAAGCGGTGATCTTATCATCATCGAGGTCTTCCCATCCTGGCGTGTAGTCAACCGTATACCCCTTGGCTTCAAGCATGTCCACCCAGGCCTGGTCATCCGGATCACCGTCGCCGTTGTCATCATAGAAACCGGAAACCCAGATGATATTCACCGCTTGCACCGACGAAACCATACAAAAGGCCAACAATAAAACCAAACAAATCAAATTCTTAGACATAACAGTTCTCCATTAAAAAGTTGAAAATATATACGACCAATAATAAATGGCACAATTACTACTAAAAATAGAATATGCCTGCCTGAGACGTTTTAAGAGACTTGACCACGCCTCCTTCCTTCTAAAGCTTAAAAAACTACAGCATCTATCACATCAAAGAGTAAAAATCCACAGGCACCCCCTATGTGGATACAATCTTCACTAAGTTTATTTATACCAAATTGCCTATATACCAGTCAAGAGAAATTTGAAGATTACTGCTTTGTGTGTAGTTACAAATACCAAAGACGCACTCGCCTTACCCCCCTACCGGTAATCACAATATTGCAAATCCGAAAAAGAAATAGTCGCTTATTTAGGAATCGCTGACTTTATTTCAGCTATCGTTACTCCGAGCGTTGCTTTGGCAATCGAATTGAGTTCGGCCTCCGAACCCTGCAGATGATAAGTACGGTGTATGTGGGATATAGTTTGACCAGGTCTCAAGGCCGCCGCCGGAGAGGATGTTTCAAGCTCATAGAATGGCCCGAGAGGTTTAGCGCCAGGCTCAGAAGGACCATCGTTGTATGAATTAACAACATCGCCCTTGTAAGGTTCATCCTGAAGTTCCCACATTGAGTTGACATAATCAGCTGCAACCTCGGGCTTGTTGTACTGAACGATTGTCAAGACTTTATTGACAATATCGTAACTACCAAGTATCGGCTTTGCACGTTGGGGAGAGAGACCTATTTTACTGCGGTATTGCCCATCACCACTAAAGAACATTACCCCTTCCTTGACAACCAGCCGGTTTGCCGGAACCTTGCCAAAATAGGCATCATTCACGGTCGGACCAAGTTCTTCTTTCGACCCTGCGTTAAATGGAACCACAATCGTGGTTGTAGGCGATGGATTGAACATACCAAGTATCCATATCGAAAGAAGTCCGGTTTCTTTCTCCCAGGCATTTGTCCCTGTGTTGGTCATCTTGTTGTTTGATTCAAAAGCAACCATTTTCACTGTTTTGGCCGGCATTATTTCCAGGGCTTCGAGCGCTTCACTGCGCTCAAGAACTCGAATTTCACGGTCCACCAGAAGATTGAAAATAGTACCGGAGTAATTCTCTAACTGGATATCTTTTTGCAAAAGCACGCTGTTTTTAGATTTGGATTCCAGCTCGAACGGCTCTGTGTCAATAGAAGCAGGAGTAAACCAGTGTTCAAGGTCGAACGGCACATTATTTTTAAAGAATATTGAAAATTGTCCACCCTCAGGACCAATCCAGAAACGGTCTTCACCGCCATAAACATTGATGTGCTCAGCTACCTTGCCGGAGGCGATTAGCTCACGGTTAATCCAACCGAAACTTAATCCATCCAATCCCTCGGCGGTACTGGTCATCACTCTTCCCTGCAATGTTGGTAAAACGGCCACCTGGCTGTTGCCGGATTCGTCTTCTATAATGACAACCTCCGTGTGCTTTTTAAGAAACGATAAGTCTTGACCGAAAGTTTTTTTTGCCATTTCCGTCTTTTCCTCCACGCAGCCTGCCGAAGTCGCAATACATATCAGAATAATCAACAATTTTACATATCTCATTGTTTGCCTCCCTACTTATTCCATTCTTTCAACAATAACATTAATCTCTTCAGGAAAAAACGTTAACTCAAAAACGACTGTTTTTGAGTCCTTATAATAAAACACTCTGTAATACAGGTCAAGCTGCAAAATGACTGTTTTGTCAAGTGATTCGAGGATTAACAGGACTTGAAATTTACTCTCCTGGCGAAGGTGCAGAGGCGGTCCAGTTGCCAGGGACATTGCCGTAATCGGATGAGACCTTGCGTGTAAGCGATTTGTTGCCGTCGTTCGGACCTGTCGGCCAGTGGTCAACTCCATCGGGGGAATTCTCAGGATGAACACCATCGCTGTAAGTAACCCTGTCAACGCGAATGTAATAAAGCGTGCCGGACTCATCCACGTCACCCGGCATCGAAAGCTCCAGTCTCTCGCCGGCATTGTTCAAACTGCCGCCGTATGGGCCGAGAATCTTCTCAACAGGGACAGCCGGATACCGCCAGGCAAAAGCCTCCGGGTCTTTGACCACCAACAAATATCCCCCGGCAGGTATCATTACGGGAACATCAGCAGGGAAGATAAAGTCAATACCGTCGGTGAACTTCCACGGCTGAGCAGTCTCAAAATTATATAAAGAGACAGGTTCATTGCTGATGTTGTGAAGCTCAATATATTCGTACTGGTCATTCGTATATGAGCCGCCAACCGGCCAGGATGGATT
>JACNGQ010000032.1 GCA_014384025.1 Planctomycetota bacterium
CTTTATTCAGCGCCGGCACAAGAACGCCTATGAGGATTACAATAATACTCATAACCGTTAGCAGTTCAATAATAGTAAATGCCTTCTTTCTGCTGGACTGTTTTGCGATTGACTTCATTTTTTTCTCCTTAACTGTTTTAATTAAACATCTTTTTTATTTTGTTAGTACGGTTTTTATTGTTGCGAGCCTAAGCTCGTGATAACCTGAATCATTGGTAAAAATACCGCCAGAACGATAAGCATAACGATCCCGCCGAGCACAATAATCATAATCGGCTCAAGCATCGACATTAATGAGGCGACAAGCACGTCAACCTGCTCGTCGAAGTTGTCCGCTACTTTCAGAAGCATTTTGTCCAGGTCACCTGTTTCCTCACCGACAGCAACCATGTTGGATACGATTAAGTCAACGGTTTTGGACTGCCGTAACGGGCCGGCGAAGGTGTCGCCCTGTCTGATGGAATTGTGAACATTATTGAGCATATTGGAAAAGACTTCGTTTCCCGCAGTATCACGCGTAACGGTAATGGCATCCAGAATCGGCACACCGGCGCTAATCAATGTGCCAAGCGTTCTCGTCCATCTTGTGACCGAAACTCTATTAGTAAGCTGGCCCATAACCGGAAGCTTCAATTTGATGGCATCCAGAACATACCTGCCCATTTTAAACTTCCGTACGATTTGGAGTAGAAAAACGAAACAAAGCGGCACCGCCAATATAATCGCCCAGCCATATTGTGTTGCAATCCAGTTGCTTACACCGAGCACTGTGGTTGTTACGGGATTCAGCTGACCTTGCACCATCTCTTCGAGCACACTCTTAAACGACGGTATAACATATTTCATCAACGCCAGAAGAATGCCGAAAGCCGCACACAAAACCACCAGAGGGTAAACCATTGCACTTTTAACTCTTGATTTGAGTTTCTGGGCCTTTTCCATAAAGTCGGCCACACGAGACAATATCAAATCCAGCACACCACCAGTCTCGCCTGCCGCTACCATGCCGGTAAAAAGCCGGTCAAAGGTCTTGGGGTACCTGGCCATGGCTTCCGAAAGTGTGGATCCACCTTCTATATCATCGGCTACGTAACTGATGACCCTCTTGAATGTTCCGGACTTTTGCTGTTCTTCGAGAATCCTTAAAGACCGTAGAATGGGCAAGCCTGCATCCTGAAGTGTTGAAAGCTGTCGTGCAAACTGGGTTATATATTTGACTTTTACCTTGCCGCCGGAACCACGCTTGCGAGTTGTTCTTGCTGCGGTCCTCTTCCCTCCTTTTTTGACTGCACCTCGCTCACGAACCTTCGTGGGGAAATACCCCATGTTGCGTATCTTGCTTATTGCTTCCTTTTGGCTAAGGGCTTCTACCTCGTCTTTTATCTCTACGCCCTGTGTGTCCAGTGCTGAATATTGGAAAACCGGCATCTTAAATACCTCCTATGTATTAACTATTAACTGTACAAGTCCCGATTCATATACATTCAGTCCTTTACTATATTTCTTCCATTATTGTTTCTTTTACGATCTCATCTATGGTGCTAATGCCGTCATATATTAATTTCATGCCGTTATCACGCAGTAATTTCATGCCGTTTTTCTGAGCTGCCACACGCAACACAGCAGTTGAAGCCGAATTCATAACCAGGTCTCGTATCTCATCATTGAATACCATAATCTCAAAAACGCCAATTCGGCCTCTATAGCCGGTGCCGTTGCATTTGCTGCAGCCACGGCCGTAATAAAACTGTTTATCCTTAACATCTTCCGGTGTAAGTTGTAACTCCATTAGCTGCGCTTCACTTGGCTCGAACGCCGTTTTGCAGTTTTCGCATATTTTCCTCACCAACCGCTGGGAGATGATGCCTTCAATAGTAGCGGTAAGAAGAAACGGCTCAATACCTAAATCCAAAAGCCGTGCTATCGAGCTTGGTGCATCGGTTGTATGAAGAGTGGTAAACACAATATGGCCTGTCAGAGAGGATTGGGCGGCAATCTGCGCCGTCTCAAGGTCACGAATCTCGCCGACTAATATAATATCTGGATCCTGACGCAAAATTGAACGAAGGCACCTTGCGAATACCAAGCCAATAGACGGTTTCATTCCTACCTGAATAATACCGTCAATGTCATATTCTATAGGGTCTTCAGTGGTGATTATCTTCGTCCCGATGTCATTAAGCTCATTCAAGCCCGAGTAAAGAGTGGTAGTTTTGCCGCATCCGGTGGGGCCGGTAACAATTATAATACCGTTTGGCTTACGTATGAGTTTACGGATTATATTCTGGTCTTCTGGGCTCAATCCGAGTGCCCCCAAATCAAAGCTTGCCTGAGACCTGTCAAGGACACGCAATACAACGCTTTCTCCGAACATTGTTGGTAGAACACTGACACGCAAGTCGATTGGATTGTTTTGGACAGTCAGCGATATTCGGCCGTCCTGTGGAAGACGTCTTTCAGCAATGTCCAGATTTGCCATAACCTTTATACGTGAGCTGAGGGCCGCGGCAATATATTTTGGTGGAGGAATCATTTCGTAGAGCACGCCATCGATGCGATAACGCATCTTATATTCGTTTTCAAAGGGCTCAAAATGAATGTCCGAGGCCTTGTCGCGAATTGCTTGTAGTAAAACGAGGTTCAGCAATTTTTTTACAGGATTTGACTCGGATAGCTCCTTAAGTTCATCCAGGTCGATACTTTGATTCCTGCCTTCAAATTCCGCAAGGAAACTGTCACCTTGTATTTCATCTATCAGCTCGTTGATGTTTTCGTCTTCTGTCTCGTAATATTTAGTCAAGGTACTTTCCAGCGCATCACGGTCGGTTATCTTGGCGGTAACCTTGAAACCCATCAGTGTGCTTAGGTCATCGGTGGCTCTGAAGTTATCGGGGCTGTCAAGGGCAACAATCAATTCGTTTTTTTGCTTGTTATATTCTATTGGTACGATGTGGTATGTCTTGGCCATTTGAGCAGGCACCTTCTCAACCACATCAGGAGGGATTTCAACGCCATCCAGACTCACATATTCCATTCCGCGTTGGGCCGCAAGCGCCATTTGCAATTGGAAATCATCGACCAATCCAAGTTCGAGGAAAATCTGGCCTATTTGTACGCCTTGACGCTGGCTCTGGATTTTAAGGCAATCGTGAACCTGATTCCTGCTCAGAACACCCATCTTAATAAGAATTCTGCCGAGTGTTCTTCCCCTTAATTGCTCTACGGGAGGGAGCTTTTGTGCTTCTTTCATCTTTCCCATAAGAGTTTTCCCTTTACTGCTTTCATTTCAAAATCCACTTTATTATACGACAATAAAACCTTTTTGGCAAATAAATTATCGTATGGACATTTAGTTATTCGGACTATTGAGATTTCCCTTTTTCAAGCGTTTTGAAAACAAATTATAGTTAGCTTCCCATAAATAAAGATATTAACAGACTTAATAGGAGTAATATGCCAATATTTCCCCAAAAAAGCAGAAGAGTTGTGAAAAAAGCAAGAAATATGAGCTAATAGTATGTTAAATAGGGCAATATGGGTGCATTGGAAAGGAGATATGCTACTTAATGTGGCGAAAAAGGCGTATTCGTTATGGGACAATTAGTAATTCAGACTATTTAGTCTATTAACAAATAGTGCTAAAAAAATTAAAGGCTGAGGGTAAAGGCTGTTGGTTTGACTCGCAATTAAAAATGTGCGGATTATATTGAAGATATGTGTTAAATCACGGCTTATGCTGATTCAGTGCAGGCCACCTAAAATGGAAATGTCATTGCTAACAGATTTCCGCCTTGGCGGCCCCCAGCAGAATCAAGTTTGGCGATTTTGACATCGCTTCGAACAGGTTTGGAGACTATTTAATTTTAGTTATTTCAAAGATTACTGTGCCGCCGCGTGTGTATTCACAGGGATCGGGGCAGTGAATGTAGGCTTTGGTTTTATCTTCTTTTCCGTCAAGGCCCCATTGCGAAGGTTCAGAGACGCGCAGAGCATTATAATAAGGCATTAAAGAAGCCAGGCCATGCATGCAGACAGCGGTGTCGCTTACAAGCTGATAACCTGCCTTAAGGGTAAAGGAATCTCCTGTTTTATATGTTGGGCAATGGCCGTTAATTTCTTTTACGGTAATTACTAAATCCATATAACCAAATCTCCAATAATTAGGTTCACTTTAGATACTCTATACTATTATGCCGATTACGTCAGTTTGTTCAAGATATTTTTAGGCCGCGAGTAACACAGCTAATATGATTCGTTAAAGAGATAAGTTTTTTTGCAGCGTTAGTCTTAATATAAGTGTGCTTTGCAAACTATTCAAAACATCAGCTTCATAATGTGCTCAAGATCTGTTTGTTGATATAAAGGCAGAAAGCCATAGCGTGTGATTTCATTGTTGCTCGATGGCACATAAATTGAAAGTCCGGAGTAAGAAGAATCAGGCCTCTTAAATGCTCTGCTCACGATAAGACGGTTCTGGGACCAATCAAGAAAACTGCCGAGTTCTTTGCCGGCAATATCATTGTTAGCCGAGTTGAGAGCCTGTAAATAATACACCAAGTCATAAAACCTTTCACCCTCAAACTCGAATAGAATGGGATAGGAATTGGGCTGATTCAGACTTGACTTTTGTCCAAAAGATTTCAGTACAGGTGTAAGTTTTTCGGGGAGTATTTTTAGCTCCTTATTGCTAATCAGGGTGTACATAATGTAATGTTCATCTTCCTGCATAACAGTTTCGGCAAGGATTTCACCCGTGATATTCGGATCACGGGCAACCGAAGCAAGCGTCTTAGTGTAGTAAGTGTTAGGTGCATCCACTTTTAGCGGAGAGGCAAGTATATATTCGGCCGTGTCCACAAAATTATAAAGATTCTGGACTGCCGCACGCCCACACTGCTGAAGGAAAAGGAGTCTTACCTTGCCATCAGCTTTTTGATTAAAGTTTGCGACAATTTCTCCCGCCTCTGCGGCACGAAGCCATTTCCCAGAAACAAATCGTTTGTTTTCACTATGATTTCTAAACGGATTCCGGTCGAGACACATGTGGTTTAATGTTCCTCCGTGGTCTAGGAAGACAATACAGTAATTCTTTGCGTTCCACTTTTTTCGCACCCATTTGAGATATTTCCTCAATTCGTTCTCATCTGCACTGTCCTCGCTTTTCAGGATGATTTCTTTTCTTTGTGGTTTTCCATTTGCATGGTACAAAGCGATACGTTTCATTCCTTTGTTGTCTATAAAATCCGCCTGAACGACAACCGCAACCTTCGAGTTCACAATGCCCTTTGTTAAATCACTTAGTATGACCTTACCGAAAGGATTAAGGTCGTTATCGTAAGACATATAGTAAACGAAAACCCACTCGTACACATTTGCTTTTGGTTGGATAAGGGCAAAGCCGAGTAAGAAAAGCAGTAGCACTAACAAGCACAGCTTTATAATATATCTGTTGTTTCGCATATTTTATTCCCTGCAATCGCTGTTTTGGCCTTCGTATTATAGCATTTCCGGATTGTAGTTCAAAATACGTTTCAAGCGAAGGATAGAGTTTATGTGAAGATTATGGGCGACAAAATATTTGCTTTTAAAGTGTGTTTATTGGATTGATCCTACAAAACAATTGTAAATGGAAGATAAAGTAATTACGATAGTGCCCAACCTGAGTATCAAGGAGTATAAGATTATGGAAGAAGAGCTGATTGGGATAATAGGCGGTACGGGATTAGGCGAGGCATTGGCTGAGCATATCATTGATGCGGAGTTTTATGATATTAATACGCCTTTCGGCAGGCCGAGCACCTCTATCATGGTCGGCAGGATAGGACAAAAGCGAGTAGCATTTTTAAATCGTCACGGCAAGGGGCATAGATTTTCGCCGAGCGAGGTGCCGTTTGCGGCTAATATTTTCTCTTTGAAGAAACTCGGCGTCCATACGGTAATAGGTAGTGGGGCGATTGGGTCGCTTCGGGAGGAAATCGCCCCGGGAAACCTGATTATTGTTGATCAGTTTATTGACAAGACGTTCAAGCGGGTAAACAGTTTTTACAGGGATTTTGGTGCGGTGCACTGCGAGATGGCTCAGCCGGTTTGTGGGAGAGTGCGAGAGATACTTATTGACACGGCCCAAGGTATCGATATTAAGACTCATCTTAAAGGTACATATGTATGCATGGAAGGGCCGCAGTTTTCAACGAGGGCCGAATCACTTATGCACCAAAGCTGGGGCGCTGATTTGATTGGTATGACTGCTATGCCGGAAGCGAAACTGGCCAGAGAGGCGCAAATGTGCTACGTTCTGATTGCCTTAGCCAGTGATTATGACTGCTGGAAGCCGCAAGAGGCGACAAAGAACAAACAGACTCTGCTCAAAGAGATAATCGGCAATCTCCAGGTGGCAACGTGTAATTGTCTGGAACTTGTAAAGGCCGTTTTGGCAGGTGAGCGCAAACTTGTTTGTGATGACTGTCACTGTAGAAATAGTCTCGAATTGGCTGTCTGGACAGACCAGAGTCAAATCGCGATGGCTGATAAAGAAAAATTGAAAGTACTTTTTGAATAGTTCAATTATTTAACAAGGATAACAAGGATGAAAAGAGGTGTTCGGAAAATATTTCTTTTGGTGGCTGGCGTTGCTGTTATATCGATTGCGGGCTGTGGGCAGCCGGAACCACCCAGCGATAAAATGAGCAGACTAATATCGGTGGAAAATACGAGATTAAAAAAGGAATTAGACCTGCGCAACAAGGAAATCGAAAGATTAAAAGGGCTGCATAACAAAGAGAGCAAAAAGCAGGATAAACTGCTTGCCGAATGTATGCAGGAAAAAAAGAATTGGCAGCGGAAGGCCCAACAAAACGTGAGAAATCAGGTAAAAGGAGTTTTTGATTCTGTTATGGAACAAAACGCAAAACTTGCTGAGGAAAATGAAAAGCTCAAAGCGCAAATAGAGAAACTCCGAGGCCCGTGAAGCGAAATATAAGATACACTTCACACCTCACAAGATATATTAGGTGGTAGCTTAGAGGGTGCTAACGTCCAAAAAAATCACACATAAAGAGCAGAAAAACCAAAAAAGAATAATATTGCAAATCTTTGCAATTAAATACCAAATCGGATAGAATACAGGTCTTTATTATTCCTGACGTTGGTTTTGAAAGGACCGAATTTGCAATGAGTTTTGAAAAGTTTTTTAATCCTGAATCTGTTGCTATAGTTGGAGCATCCCGCCAGAAAAGCAAGGTGGGATATGAAATCTTAGCCAGTATGATGGAGGCGGGATATAAGGGTCAAATATATCCGGTTAACCCAAAGGCAGATAATATTGAAGGATTGAAGTGCTATCCTGACCTTGTATCCATCAAACAAGTGCCCGAGCTGGTGATTATTATCGTTCCTGCCAAATTTGTACCGGCAATTATGCAGCAGTGTGCAAAGATTGGGACGCGAGCTGTCATTATTATTACAGCCGGATTTAAAGAGGTCGGTGACGAGGGCAGAGAGCTTGAACAACAGATTATTCAAATAGCCGGCCAAGCCGGCATCAGAGTCATAGGTCCAAACTGTCTTGGAGTGATAGCACCTGCATACAATTTAAATGCAAGTTTCGGTGGAACCATACCGAGGCCAGGCGCCATTGGATACCTCTCACAATCAGGGGCATTGTTAGCGGCCATTCTTGATATGGCTAACACCAACAATATCGGCTTCAGTAAGCTTATAAGTATAGGCAACAAAGCGGATGTAGATGAATTGGATTTGATAAAGGTTTTAGGTGAGGATCCTGAAACCAAAGTTATCGCTGGCTATCTTGAAAGTATTACCGATGGCAATGCTTTTGTCAGCCAGGCGGAGCGAATTTCTCATAATAAACCCATACTACTTATGAAATCCGGCGGGACAGCGGCAGGTGCGAAGGCCGCCTCATCACATACCGGAAGTCTGGCCGGCAGCGAAACAGCCTATGGGTGTGTATTTGAACGGGCGGGAATAATTCGATGTAATTCGATAAAGGAACAATTTGATTATGCCCAGGCCTTTGGAAATCAACCGCTTCCGGCCGGACCACGCGTTGCTGTTATCACCAATGCGGGCGGCCCGGGGATAATGGCCGCTGATGCTGTCGAGAGAGAGGGGCTTAGCTTTTCGAAACTAACCGATGAAACGGTAAGTAAATTAGCATCTAAGTTGCCGGTGGCTGCGAACTTATATAATCCTATCGATATTTTGGGAGATGCATTGGCCGACCGGTATGAGTTTGCGATTGATGTTGTTCTTGATGATCCCAATGTGGATACTATTCTGGTGCTTCTGACTCCACAGGCGATGACTGAATCTGAGGGTACTGCTGAGGCTGTTGTCAAAATATCTCGAAAAAAACCTGCAAAGCCGATTTTTGCCTGTTTCCTGGGTGCAGGCAAAATTGAAGATGGTGTGAAAATCTTGCGGGAAGGAAAAATTCCTGTGATAGATTGCCCCGAAAGTGCCGTAGCAACAATCAAAGTTATGACTGATTATGTAAGATGGCGATCCAGGCCGAAACGAGTCGTAAAACTGTTTCCGGTTAATCGACGTAAGGTTGAAGGCATTATCGAACGACATCAGCGACAGGGTATTCGGGAAGTTGGAGAGACCGAATCAAAGGAGATACTCGAAGCATACGGCTTTGTTACACCGAAAGGTTCTATCGCAGCTACATCTGAGCAGGCGGCAAATATTGCTCAACAGTTGGGATTCCCCGTTGTATTGAAGATTTGGTCGCCTGATATATTACACAAATCGGATGTTGGTGGTGTTAAGGTTGGGCTCAATAGTGAGCAGGAAGTTAAAGATGCCTTCGACCTGATGATGTATCGAATACCAAAAAAACAGCCCGAAGCAAATATACTTGGTGTTCTTGTACAGGAGATGTGCAAGAGCGGAAAAGAGGTTATTCTTGGGATGAATCGCGACCCGCATTTTGGTCCATTGATGATGTTTGGGATGGGCGGGATAATGGTGGAAGTTCTTAAGGACGTTTCATTTTATCTGGCGCCCCTGACGGCTGAAGAAGCCGAGCGTATGCTGATTAACACGAAAACATATCAAATGCTAAAGGGTGTACGCGGGCAGGAAGGTGTGGATATAAAAGCAATAGCCGAAGGATTGCAAAGACTTTCGCAATTGGTTACGGAATTTCCTCAGATTCAGGAGATGGACATAAATCCGTATGTTGTTGGCCCCGAAGGCACAACGCCGATTGCTGTCGATGCCAGAATGAGTATAGAGAAATAAATATGCATGAATTTAACTGGAAAGAAAAATATAAAGAGAAGGTAAGTACTGCTGCTGTCGCTATGAAATTAGTTAAGTCCGGCAACAGTATATTTATAGGGACCGGATGTGGCCAGCCCCAACATCTTGTCAACGCTTTGGTTGAATATTCCAGCCATATTTACGATGCTCATATCGTACATCTTTTGACGATGGGTGCTGCGCCGTATGCCGATGAGAAGTTCCGCGAAAAGTTCAAGATGAACACCTTTTTTATTGCTGACAATGTGCGGGATGCTTTATATAAAGGCATCGGAGATTATACACCGATATTCCTGTCTGAGATACCGCTTGAGTTTGAGACCGGAAGAATTCCCATCGACGTTGCTATGGTTTCTGTAACACCGCCCGATGTAAACGGGCTGTGTAGCCTTGGTGTTTCAGTGGACATTGTTAAATCTGCCGCTGCCAATGCCAGGTATGTAATTGCGCAGGTCAACAGCCGTATGCCTCGGACATTCGGAGACAGTTTCATTCACATTAATGCCATCGATATGTTGGTTCCTTATGATGAGGATATAATCGCGCTTCCGATACCAGAATCGAATGAGACTTTACGCCGTATCGGCCAGAATATCGCCAGTCTTGTCGAAGACGGCAGCACTATTGAGTGTGGTATTGGACGTATACCCCAGGCGCTTGCTGAATATCTGGTGTATAAAAAAGACCTTGGCGTTCACACAGAGATGTTCAGCGACTGGATTATTGACCTGATTGAGTGCGGGGCAATTACGTGCGCAAAAAAGTCTCTGAATAGAGGGAAGGTTGTGGCGAGCTTTTGCATGGGCTCGCAGAAGTTGTACGATTTTATCAACAATAATCCCTTCTTCGAATTTTATCCAACAGAGTATGTTAACGATATTTATACCATCAGCCAGCACGATAAAATGGTTGGAATTAACGTCGGACTGGAAATCGATTTGACAGGCCAGGTCTGCTCGGACTCGTTGGGTTATAAATTCTACAGTGGTATTGGGGGCCAGGTTGATTTTATTCGTGGGGCTGCGAGAAGCAGGGGTGGCAAAGCTATAATTGCTTTGCCCTCTACCGCAAGAGATGGAAAAGTTTCGCGGATTGTACCGCGTCTGACCGAAGGGGCCGGCGTGGTTACGACGCGTGGAGATATTCACTATGTAGTTACCGAATATGGGATCGCGTATTTGCACGGTAAAAGTATCAGAAAAAGAGTGCTGGACCTGATTAATATCGCGCATCCTAAGTTCCGGAAAGAGCTTATTCAGGCGGCGAAAGCTCAAAACTATATTTATGAAGACCAGATTGAGTTGACCTGGGACCAGGTTGCTTATCCAGAAGAATTGGAGCGCTATGAAACGCTGCGAGATGGTACGGAGATATTCTTCAGACCTGTTAAACCTACCGATGAGCCGGCACTTTCAGAAATGCTGTATTCGCTGAGTGAAGAATCCGTCCGCACTCGTTATATGACCCATACTGTAGTATTCCCTCATAGAGATATTCAACGCTTCACCAATATCGACTATCGTCAGGATATCGCCATTGTTGCTGTTATTCCCCGTGTTTCAGGCGAGGAAATCGTTGCACTTGTTCAATATTTTCTTGACCCTAAAACACAGGCTGCGGAGGTGGCCTTCCTTGTCCAGGATGAATGGCAGCAAAAGGGAATGGGGACCTTTCTTCTGGACTACATTACTCAAATAGCTAAACAACGCGGCGTAAAAAAGTTCTATGCAAAAGTATTACCGACCAATGAACCGATGCTTGCCATTTTTCATAACTCCGGCTACAAGGTGAATACTGAATTCGACGGCTACGCCTATGACATTACGTTTGATTTGACAAAGCGGGAACAATAGGAGTGAATTTGGGAGCGAAAAAAGCTGCTTTTATTTATTCAACCGAGCTTGAGAAGTATAGTTATCCGGCTGATTGTCCGTTTAATACGAGCAGGGCGGGGCAGGTGAGAAAGATTCTAAATTCCATGGCTCTTCTCTCTGGCGACAACAGTAGTGAGGTGACGCCTGTTCCTGCCGAGAGAGTTGTGCTGAAAAAATTTCACTCAGCCCGTTATCTGCACGCATTAAAAACAGCGGCCAAGGGGCATTGGGATACCGAAGCACTGAATATGGGAATCGGAACACTGGATTGCCCTGTTTTTGCCGGGATGTATGACTACGGAGTTCTGGCCACCGGAGGGACACTTACCGGCGCCAAAATGATTCTGTCGGGTTCTGCTGAGGTGGTGTTTAATCCCTCAGGTGGATTTCATCACGCCGGGCCGGAACGAGCGTCCGGCTTTTGCTATATTAATGATGTGGCCCTGGCATGTATGATATTAGCTGAAGAAGGCAAGAGAGTTTTGTATCTTGATGTGGACGTTCATCACGGCGATGGCGTTGCATACGGATTCTATGACCGCTCTGATGTGATGACCATATCATTTCATGAAAGTCCGGAAACACTGTTTCCCGGAACAGGATTCGTCGAAGAAATCGGTAAAGGAGAAGGTAAAGGCTATTGTGTAAATATTCCTCTGCCGGTCGGTACTTATGATGAAGTATATATCAAGGCATTTGAGGCCATTGCTCTGCCGTTAATTGGCGCATACAATCCTGATGTAATTGTCTTTGAGTTGGGAGCTGATGCCCTTGCCGGCGACCCGCTTGCACATCTATGTCTTACTAACAATGCTTATGCTGAAGTTATCAGGCATCTGTTAAGTTTTGATAAACCAATAGTTGCCACCGGAGGAGGTGGTTACAATATCGAAAACACCGTAAGGGCATGGGCTTTGGCATGGAGTATCTTTGCCGGAGCTGAAAGCGACCATGAGATGCATCATGGCGTCGGTGGTGTTATGCTCGAAAGTACGGACTGGCAGGGGGGCTTGCGGGACAGAGCTTTGGCGGTTAGCCAGACACAGCGTGAAATGGTTGTCCCTGCTGTAGAGGCAACGATAGAGGCGGGTCTAGGAAAAAACTTTTCCACTTAAAACACAAAAATCGTGGCCGGCGAAAAAAAAAACCCCACCAATTTTTTTTTATTGACTTTGGGGTTTTTAAATTTTTTTGTCAAATATTTT
This sequence comes from Planctomycetota bacterium, assembly GCA_014384025.1. GTDB lineage: Bacteria > Planctomycetota > Phycisphaerae > Sedimentisphaerales > Anaerobacaceae > NIOZ-UU13. The sequence goes on from JACNGQ010000032.1 coordinate 12,371, forward strand.
TTCGTCCCCCCCCACACAAGTGTGAAGAGGGGTTTCAAGGGAAGAACACCACCCGCCACAGTCGCGAAGGACCCCCTGA
>JACNGQ010000030.1 GCA_014384025.1 Planctomycetota bacterium
CTTCTTAAACGCTAATCTCATAAAAGTCACCATGCGCCTATTCGGAGCTTCCCTTTCAGGAGCCCATGAAGATCATCTGGGTGTAGCAAAAGCTGAACCAGGCCCATGCGGAACCAGGGGCTGTCAACAAGGACGCCCAGAGAGGGGCAAGGAGCTCTGGCCAGTAAATAACCCATACATACCATGTCGCTATTTGAAATAATCTACCAATATCACTCTAACCACACTTCACAACCTTAGACCAGGTTTTCATCGTACCGACAATTTGTCTTCCACATGCCCCACATCACCGATAGCATCTTGCGAGCCACCGTATGACGGGCGTTACTGGGTGTCACTCCATTTCGCACCATCCTTTCATAATGATCCGCAAACGGATTACTTGACTGACAGATCGCACTGAGGGCAGCACCCATGATGGCATCTTTCAACCTCCGGTTGACTCCACGAAACAATCGCAAATTACCTGCCTTGGGACGACCCTCCTTGTCGCTGCCGCTGGCAAAGCGTTTGAGGCCGATTCCACTATACTTCCATAGTTTCTTAGAACTGCCGAACCTCCAGGGAGTATCCAGATACGCAAATAGTGTAATAGCACGAATAGGACCAACGCCTGGTAGATCCTTCCAGAATCCAATTATCGGGTATGACTTGCTGCGTCGAGTCATTTCTTGCCTGGCCATTTTCACTTGTGTTGCCACCGCATCAAAACCAATCCATCGGATTGAAAGCTGGCGAGCCAAAACAGGTGGGTCTAATTGTTTAAGCCATTGCGCTCGAACCGGCAGATGTTTTACGGTACCTGCTGGTATCTTGATACCATGACTACGGCAGCAATCTCGCAACTTGTTCATCTGACGAACAGATTCTCGAACTCGATCATGATATAAAGCAACAACTTCTTTGAGAGCTAATCTATCCTCGTCATCGGTATGGTAAACCTTGCGAAGATATCCACCACGTAATAGTATGGCTAAATCCCCCGCGTCAATTGTGTCATCCTTGTCACCGTCACAACTGATTAGTTTGTTTCGGCGCGGATCACAAACTATGAACTCATCTACCTTTGACCTAAGATTGCGATATAACCAACCCGCCATTGTACCTTCTTCGATAACCATAATCTTCTTGCCGGTAATAGAATTGAGAAAGCTGCCAAGAGATCTGATGTCTGTTGGCACACGATCCCGGACCACAATTTTACCATTTATTTCAACAGCCAGTTCTGTCATTATGCAATCCACGTCTGCTCCAATATAGTTTATTTTCATTTCAGGCTCCTTTCATATAACGGTTAACATTTACCAAATCATACTTAAGGATGCCTTCTCTTCATATCTTCGGAACCGGACTTGTGGATTTCCCACATCCGTCTCTTCAGCAAAACTCACTCATCGGACGACAGTGTGTAAACACACCATCCATGCCACTCGCTCGGTCCCTGCCAAGAATATTGTAACATTCCTTACGAGCCCGTTGAGATATAAGGGCAATATTGCCAGCGTGATGTTATCCATTTCAGAGTATGGCATACGCTTACTCATCCCTCTACATTTTGCTGCCAGGCCCTTCGGGTGTCCCAGTTTCACGGGACTCGATAGGCATTACCCCAGCTACACCCCTAATATGACCTAGTCCGACTGCCATACCGCCATACTCCCTTCTTCGCCTCTTCGACTCGTCGGAAGCTTCTTTGGGAACGGTATGGCTCTCCCAAGTTCCGCTGTGAACCGTTGAATGACCCGCTATGGTCTGCGACCCCGGCACGCCGCTAACACACTCACCGTTATCGTGTGCAGCGATGCTGGCTTCAGAGTGGAGAAGCCCTTGGCCCAATGCAATTAGACAAATTTCGGGGCTAAAAACCTTCACTTGCGTTATGGCTGACCATTCGCCTTTCCTTGAGCTTTGCATATCTCGTTACCTTAATATACATCAAGTTCAGTTCTGGCCCGGTGGCTAACCTTTGGCCAGGCTGGATTGTCCAGCTGATTCACAACAGCTTTGCTTGGCACACTCACCATTTTGACACCACAAATATCAAATTTAACGATAAATGAAATTACCAAATCTCAAATATTTCCCAAAAAGTAAAGATTTTTTCGGAATTTTAAGTGTGATATCGGATTAAGTAGACCGTGTTAACGAATGTGGCTTGAGAACTTGTGTAATCAAGGAAAATTTGGTATCATAGTACAATAAATATGGATGAATGGAATGAAATTGGATTTCAACGATAACTCAAAAAATGGAGGATTGAATGATGAAAATACGTATAGTTTTCTTTTTCTTATGCTTCTTCTTTTTTTTACAAGTGGGATTTATTCAAGCCGATGAACAGGATGAACGAGCGGACTATATCCGTGAAAACTACACGAAATATGAAAAACGAATCCCCGTGCGTAACGGGGTGAAACTCTTTACTGCTATCTATACACCAAACGATACCTCGAAAGAATATCCGATACTATTATTACGGACTCCCTACAGCATTAGTCCTTATGGGCCCGACCGATACAGAAGACAGATCGGTCCTCATAAAGAATTCGAGAAAGAGGGATTTATCTTTGTTTATCAAGACGTGCGTGGCCGTTTTATGTCGGAAGGTGAGTTCGTTCATATGACTCCGCATGTTGCAGATAAAAAAAGCAATTCAGATACGGATGAGAGTACGGATACCTATGATACGATTGAGTGGCTTTTGGAACACGTCCCTAACCATAACGGTAAAGTTGGCCAATGGGGAATCTCTTATCCCGGATTTTACACTTCCGCCGGATCTATAGATTCCCACCCCGCCTTAAAGGCAGTTTCTCCTCAAGCGCCAGTATCTGATTTTTATTGGGATGATGTTTATCATCATGGCGCCTTTCTGTTAAATCATTGGTTTGGATTTCTAAATCGTGTGCCGCAAAGACGTAAAGGGCTTATTGATGAACGGCCAGATCCTATCTATGAGATTGAAACGACAGATGCATATAAATTCTTCATGGACGTGGGACCATTGAAAAATGTGAATAAATCATATTTCAAAAAGAAATCCAAACTCTGGAACTCTGTTACACGCCACCCTAATTACGACAAGTTCTGGCAAAAACGTAATATCCTTCCTCATCTGAAGAATATCAAAGCTGCTGTAATGGTTGTTGGTGGTTGGTACGACCGTGAAGATTTGTTCGGACCCTTGAATACGTACAAAATGATTGAGAAACAGAATCCCGATACATTTAATATATTGGTCATGGGGCCCTGGTATCACGGAGGTTGGCTCGGTAGTAAAGGCAGTGAGTTGGGAGATACAGATTTTGGTTTTGCTACCTCGGAATACTATCAAAAGAATGTTGATCTGCATTTTTTCAAGCATTTTTTGAAAGATGAAGAAAGTGAATTGAACCTGCCGGAAGCCTTGATATTTGAAACTGGGGCCAACCGCTGGCGACGATTTGACCAATGGCCACCGGCATCCGCCGAGAAGACAAGTTTCTATTTTCACAAAGACGGCAAGTTGTCTTTTGATAAACCCGATGAAGACTATGAAGCTTACGATTCGTATATTAGCGATCCAAACAAACCGGTTCCTCATACAAGAGATAATTCAAGGTGGATCAATAACACGTTTTATTCAGAAGATCAACGATTTGCATCTCGGAGGCCGGATGTATTGGTGTATCAAACAGACGTTCTTGAAGAGGACGTAACGTTAGCGGGGACCATTCAGGCCAATCTCTTTGTTTCAACTACCGGAACGGATTCGGATTGGATTGTAAAGTTGATCGATGTCTATCCTGACGATTTGGAGGAAAAATCTGCTCAACAGACCTTAATTCGAACCGAAGCGTTTCGTGGACGTTTCCGTGAAAGTTATAAGAAGCCCAAGCCCTTCAAATCCAATGAGATTGCCAAGATTTCATTTGAATTGTGGGATGTTTTGCACACATTTAAGCGAGGGCATCGGATTATGATACACGTGCAAAGCACATGGTTCCCATTTATCGATCGCAATCCACAGAAATATGTGCCGAATATTTTTGAAGCAGACGAAAGCGATTTTATCAAAGTTACCAATCGGGTGTATCGATCTAAAAAGTATCCCAGCCATATTGAGGTCGGTTTGTTACAGCAAATATTTTAATGCAGAGGAAAGCCAATGAATTTGCTTTATTTGCCGCCAACAATGCTTGGCTTGAGATAGAAAAGAGCAGGGTACATTGCTAATGTGTCATAATCCCTGTGTGTAAATAACCAAGAATCCATCAAGCTCTACAAGCTCCAAATGTAAAGATCTACTGTATAGTTTCATTTAAAGACCAATGCCTGCTTACGGCTTAGGTGGATAGAGACGAATATCATCGAAGTATATCATACCTGAACCGCCAGCGGTGGGATTAGCTCTGTTACCAAAGCCAAGAGTAATTGAATTAACATTGGCAAGGTTCACGCCCTGGTCTGCAAAAGCCTGTAGGTCAATATCCCATTCGGTCCATCTTGCTTCCTTTGCCGCATCGGGATTATCATTAGTGACCACAGCGCTGTCATTGATAGCAACGTACAAATTCTCAGCAGCGTTAGCAGATTCACCTCTGAACCAAATCGTCAGAGTGTTGACGCCATTGACTGTCCAGTCGCGATTAGAAGTTAACGTTAAAGTAGCCTCTGATTTGCCAACAGCATTGTCATAGGCCATTGGCATCGACTGCGAGCCTCCGTGAACGATAGTCTGCTCGGCAAATGGAGGATCAAGGTTGCCAACGACAGAACCGTTTACAGCCGGATTTTCGAATCCGTCTATCCAGGCAAGATATATCCTGTTGCTCCCAGGTTCATCTTCATTAAGGTCATTATATGCCTCAAAATCATCTACGATAAGGAAGTTGGCCGTAGTGAAACTCCAGAGGGGGCCTGTCCAGGGACTGTCGGCGTTTGCGTTATTAGCCTCATCAATACGCCAGTAGTATGTTGTATTCCACTCAAGCTGTCCGGGCTCAAAGCTCTCGGCGCCAAGGTTTCCGCTGCCTTTAAGCTCCAGAGAGGCTTCATCTGCGCCGAAATAGACTTCATGTGTATCGGCAAAAACTCCCGGTACCCATGTGAGAACAGGTGTCTGCGTGACGTCCTCGGCACCATTGGCTGGATGTGGGCTGCCAACAGCGCCCTCAGTGGTGAAGTTCCAGACGTCTCCTTTATGCGTTTCAACAACATCAAACTCATCGACACGCCAGTAGTAAGTCTTAGCCAATTCAAGCGAGCCGGGAGTATAAGTCGCAGTTCCCTGAGGAAGGCCTCCGGCTGCATTGCTGACTTCGTAAAAATTGTCGCCGAAATATATGGTGTGCAGTTTCGCGCCAAAACCCGGTGTCCAGCTAAGTTGCACATCAACACTTACAGACTCAGCATTATCGACAGGATCGGAAAAGTACGCAGTCTTGGGAGGAATACTAAAGCTCCAGACATTGCTTTTCCAGGGGCTATTCGGTTCAGTGTCATTCACTTCATCGATGCGCCAGTAGTACGTCGTACCGGGAACAAGACCATCTGGAAAAGCGAATCCGGGAAAGCCTACAACAATAAACGTGTCGGTCTGATTACCCTGGAAAGTACCTTCGGCACCGCTATCCACATCGTCAAAATTATCACCAACATAAACATTGTGCGAGACGGCAAAATCACCCGCCTGCCAGCCAAGGCTTATCCACGTATCGTCATGCAGGGTACCATCTTTCGGGGCTGGGCTGGAGGAATACGGATACCCTACACCACCTTCCATAGTAAACAGAATCTTGTCCTCTGTAAGCGCCTGGTTGTAAATCCGCACGTCGTCGATGATACCTTTCATTTGGTAGTCTGTGTAACCTAAACCGATATAACAAGTCTTTCCCGTCTCTGGATTTGCTGCTGTTCCTCCTCCACCAGTTTGAGTTTGCTCAACACCGTCATAATAAACCTTCCACTCTTGCTTCTCCCAAACAACTGCAATATGGACCCATTGGTTGAGAGGGACAGGACTCCAATAAGCGTAGTATATTGAATCTCTATTATGGACTGTCGTAAGGTTTGCAGCAGGCTGGAGATATATTTCAATTTGTGAGGACGTTGTCTTATCTCCTCTCTGAAAGAGACCAGTATAATCAGTTGCTTCTGCAAAATATGCCCAGGCTTGGACGGAGTATATCTCTGAAATATCTGATATGCTCCCATCATTCCCACAATCAACGTAACCATCAGTGCCATCAAATTCCAAGGCACCGCCTATTTTTCCGGCCACCCACTTTGGATTGCCCTGGATTGTGCCGTCAAGCCCATTACCGCCAGCATCATGGACTATGGTCCCCGAGCCTTCATCCAACTTCCAATGCGCTACCAGTTTTGCTGAAACACTGTTGACTAATCCCAGCACCAAAATAAAAGAAACAAAATAAATCAATTTCTTAGACATAATAATCCTCCTTCAAAAACCATCTATAGGTTATTAATTGAAGTGTAGATTCTTTATTGCAAAGCACAAAGTTCTCGTTAGAACTTTGCCTCTGGCATAACGGTTCCTCCTATATTCGAAAGACTACAAGAATTGCGCCTGCTGGATGACCTCAAAGTCTAAGATGCCTAACTGCGCAGGTACAGGCTCTACTATTGTTATCTATACCAAATTATTTACCTTCCCGTCAAGGAAAATCCCACTCAAGAGTGATGTTCTCGAATTGCTTTACATTCATTATTAGCTGAATTGATTGTGATGGGACAAATACTTACCGACATTTCAAAGACCAGTCCCACCAGCCAATTAGAATCGCACTGGCCCGCGAATAAACGCCTCCAATATCGGGATCTTCGTGCCACTGCTATTTGGGCTCAAATGAGGCAAGCACCACATGCAACATCTCAGGGACTGCCATGGCGGTCTCTATGATGTTTTCTTCTCTTGAATCGTCATATCCCTGGCGGTATACTCACTTCTGTATATTGAAATCAAATTCCCTATCATTTATTCAGGAGGTTTAAATGAGTGAACGAAAAACATTTGTAATATTGGTTCTGATTTTTATAACTACTTCAATGTCTGTGAGTATTGGTGAACCATTGTTTCAGAAACAAGATGTTTATATTTCCGGTCTTGATAATCATCCCATCTATCGAATTCCTTCGTTACTCGTGACGCAAAGAGGCACACTGCTGGCATTTTGTGAAGGGCGTGCCGGAGACGATGGCAGTCTGACTGATCTGGTATTAAAAAGAAGCTATGACAATGGTCTGACATGGTCTGCCATGCAAACTGTTCTGGAGGGCCATAACGAGGCGTGGATGAATCCGTGTCCGGTGATCGATCGCCGCGATGGGACAATATATTTATTGTGCTATCATGTCTTTAAGGCCGATGAAAAAAAACATATTAGCAATCCATTTAACAATTCAAATAGTATTATGATTCTAAAAAGTACCGATGATGGTGCAACATGGTCTGAACCTGTAGATATCACAGAAAGTGTGGGATTGGTTGTTCCCGGTCCTGGTGTTGGCATTCAATTAAAAAACGGTCGTTTTATCATTCCATGTTATACCAAAGAAAGCCATTCATTAGTTATATTCAGCGATGATCATGGGCAATCCTGGCGCGGGGGAAAACCTGTAAAAGTAAGAACTAATGAATGTCAGGCAGTTGAACTTTCGGATGGCGCTTTGATGCTTAACATGCGGTGTTACAAAACCAAAAAGTGCCGTTATGTGGCAATCAGCCGAGATTGCGGTTTGACCTGGGACAAAGAGTATTATGACAATAGTCTTATCGATTCGGAAAATCAGGCCAGCATTCTCCGTTATACGAGAAAAGATGAAGGTTATGAAAAGAACCGTATTTTATTTTCGAATACAGCTCATGCTACCAAGCGTAAACTGATGACGGTACGTATCAGCTACGATGAATGTAAGATATGGCCTATTCATGAAGTTATTTATACTGGTCCGGCGGCTTATTCGTGTTTGACTATTTTACAGGATGGGACAATTGGCATTCTTTATGAAACAGGCGAGTTGTATTATAAAGATAAAATAACCTTTACTCGATTTAATTGTGAATGGTTAACAAATGGCAGAGATCGTATAACTCTAAAGTAAATAGCGTAGAGCGCTATAGTTTTTGGACACAAAGTTACACATAATCAGCAGCTCTTTGATTGAATTATTATAGTCCTTATATGAACTGAAAAACACCGTGATTTTCAGGTGACATCATGTCACCATTTTGTCACCACAAATGTCAATTTTGCCTATATCGAGTCCGAATAAATGTCGATTTATTGCGAAAATACAGATATTTATTGAAATTTTAAGTGTGAAATCGGATTACCCTTCCTGACATATGTCAGTATTAAGTTTCCGGATGAAAAGAAACGTGTCATTCATATAATATTTTTGGGGGTACGGATCAAAAAAATATTGTTAGATTGAATCGTAAACCGCTTGTCTGTTTTCTTCGGGTATTTTCACTTCGTTAAAAAAGGTCATCCCCAGGAATCGATCATTTTTCTTAAAATATTCCTTACCCCATTTAATAATGTTCTTAATGTATTGCGGTCCCTTGGGTGGAAGTTTATAATGTCGCGGCATATCACGCCGGATTGTTGTATGCAGATAAAATTTCAGCGGAGCCAGATGATCAATCACTTTCTCAATCATTTCCGGTTCTTTATCCCGATTCCTGCCTTCGCAATACGGCATAACGAAATCGAAGCCAACCTGCGCCAATGTCTCGGTGCGATGGCCCCGGTTATCCTGAAACCCTACAATATTACCGTCAGTTGCCGGCACACCGGTATAAAAACCATATTTGAATTTCGGATTAATGCTTTTGACAAGTTTTTTAAGGTCGATAAGAGTATCCCGGATACGTATACCTTTCCATTTTAACAACTCTTCCGTCTCAATTTCATGTCTGTCCTTGCCGGTGTCTTGTAACAGCTTTGAACGGGAACTTTGGCAATAACATGATTCTCCGGTATATGATGGATGTTCCAGAACAATACCATCAAGGTTTATATACCGTTCGAGGACATCCTGAATTTTATCGCGCATGTATTGATGCGCCAGTTCACTGTCGCAGCAGATATGCATGGCTTCGATTGCATTTCTTTCATAATCATCTGTGTCTGGTGCGGTTTTATGAGTGTAGTCTCCATTTTGTTTAGTCAGGAATTCAATTCCAGGATAGCCTTCTTTAACTCCAATCATTCCGAGATATTTAATTTCGATGAAAAGCTTGATGCCTGTTTCATGTGCTTTCTCAATTATTCTTGGAAAAAAATCCGTTTCCTCATGAGCATTCAGTGCGTTCTTGTCCAATTGTAACATCAGCTTTGGATTTTTTACCGGCCATGCTAATCCATGATTTCCAGGCGAAAAATAGCCGTGACTTGCCATCATGACAATTAAATGGGTCATGCCGTGTATTTTCATCTCATCCAGTAATCCGCTAAAATAATCATAGCCCAGTTTCCTATCCTCGGCCTGATATGTCAGACAGGTTGTCCATCCGAAAATCATGTTTCGTTCTTTTTCCTGATTTTTCCCGGACGGAGAGCACGAGAGCAAATTAAAGGAACCTGCCGAACAAACCAAACCAGATCCCATTAATTTTAGAAATTGTCTTCGTTTTGTTTGCATCTGCTAAAATTCTCCTTTATTCGAGTATAGGGGTGAAGGACCCGGCCCAACAGAAAACTGATTATGTTACGAAGCAGTGATTTATGTCATTGTTTCCGTACGAGCCGATATTTTTAATCCAGTCCCCGCCTTTTGAGTAAGGCATCAACTTTGGGTTCACATCCTCTGAATTTAATATATTGAGACATCATATCGTTACTTCCCATAGAAAGAACATTTTTTCTGAATGAAGCGGCCAGTTCCTTATTAAACAGGTCGGTTTCCTTGAATGCCTGGAATGCATCAGCATCAAGAACCGCAGCCCAGATATAACTGTAATACCCGGAAGAATAGCTTCCGCCGGAAAATATATGGCCGAAATTTGTACTTTGATAGCGAGATTCAATCTCAGATATCAATCCAATTTTATCCATTGATTCTTTTTCAAATTTTGCGGCATCCTGTTCTATTGTATCTGTGAGTACGTGCCAATCCATATCCAGAAAAGAAGCAGCCAAGTATTCAACCAACGCAAAGCCCTGATTAAAAAGTTTGGCGTTTTCAAGTTTACCGATCAGTTCCTGTGGAATCGGCTCTCCTGTTTCATAATGAAACGCATAGGTTTTCAGTACGGTAGGATCCTTGGCCCAGTTTTCCATAATTTGCGAAGGAAGCTCAACAAAATCTCGAGGTACTCTTCTCGATCCGCTATATGTCGTATTTCCGAATAGACTGTTCAACCCATGACCTAATTCATGGAACAGTGTTTCCACTTCATCCATACTCATTAAGGAAGGTTTATCCGCAGTTGGTTGTGCAAAATTACCTATGTTGTAAACCAATGGTGTAATGAAATTGCCGTCAATGTTGGACTGGCTTCTGAACGAGCTCGACCAGGCGCCACTTCGTTTACCATCACGCGGATAATAGTCAGAATAGAAAATACCCAGATGTGTTCCATCAGCTTCCAGAACCTCAAATACTTCAACGTCAGGTTTATAAACCTGAATATCATTCCTTTTAACAAATTCTATTCCGTAAAGTTTCCTGGCCACATCAAAGGCACCCCTGCGAACATTTTCCATTTTGAAATAAGGGCGAAGCATAGCATCGTCCAGGGCATATTTTTCTTTTTTCACTTTTTCGGCATAATACCACCAGTCCCAAGGCTGAAGTTTGAAGTTATGGCCTTCTTTATTGATGATTGCCTGCATATCTGCAACTTCTATTTTCGATCTTTTTAAGGCGGGTTTCCAAAGATCGTATAGAAATTTGTAAACGTTCTCCGAGTTCTTTGCCATATTTCTTTCAAGAACGAAATCCGCATGGGTTTTATAACTCAACAAATTCGCCTTGCTAACCCTGAGAGAAGCAATCCTGGATATCAACTTCTTATTATCAAATTCGTCGTTGTTATTGCCGCGATTGATATATGCTTTGAAAACAATCTCCCGTAGGTTGCGTTTTTCCGAATTCATCAGAAAGGGAATGAAGCTTGGTTTCTGGAGCGTAAACACCCATTTGCCCTCCATGCCTCTTGTTTTTGCCATTTCAACGGCAGCTTGAACAACTCCATCCGGCAGGCCGGCAAGATCCTCATCCTTATCTATTATCAGTCCGATGGCATTGGTCTGTTTCAGATGGTTTTGCTTGAACTTGACGTAAAGATTACTCAACTCCTCATTTATGTATCTTAATTTTTCTTTATCTTCATCATTAAGATTAGCTCCGCTTCTGACAAAACCCAGAAAATAGTTTTCCAGTAGTGTATGCTGTTCGGGAGTAAGCCCAAGGCTTTCTTTCTTATCATAGTTTTTTTTTATTTTTGCGAAAAGTTTTTCATTTAAACTGATATCGTCATCGTGTTTAGCCCGTAATGGTGCGACTTCTTTTGATATATTCTGTAATTCATCATTTGTGTTAGCGCCATTAAGACAGCCGAATACTCTGCTTACTCTATCGAGCAGTTCTCCGCTTTTTTCCAACGCTTCAATAGTGTTTTTAAAGGTCGGCTCTTCTTCATTATTTACAATCGCCTCAACCTCCGCTTTTTCAGCTTTCATCGTTTCGAGAAATGCCGGCATAAAATGCTCGTCTTTAATTTCATTAAATGGAGGCGTCTGAAATGGTGTGTCCCACTCTTGTAACAGCAGATTCTCCGCTTGAATGCGGCAGCCAATAATTAAAATAATTAAAGTACAAAGGTACATCTTTCTTTTCATCTTCATCATCCTTTCATTTGCTCATTAATTCTTCGAAACACTGTGTACTTGTCAAGGGCTAATAGGACCGTGTGATATCAAGTCTATCACTTTTAAATAATTAGCAGTTACATCCTGAACTATTGTACATTATTTTTTGATCCAATGGCAGCATGCTGGCATAAATGTTGATTGATTTGGAGTATAACAAACGATCCGTTAGTGGTCCAATTTTCTCTTGCAATCACCGGCTGAGTTTCCTCTTTCGGGAACTGAATAATATCCGATTTTAAGGGTTGAGTAGACCGAGGGAATTTCACCCTCAGCCCCTCCGAGAACCGGACCTGAACCTTTTAGCCCATACGGCTCCTATGCGGAAACCTTATAAGACGCCTAATAAGAAGGAGAGCTGGCCAAAGTTATTGACAAGGAATTACTTATGGGCTTTGAACAAAGGGGTGTTATATTGATAGTCAGAGAGATCTAGAGTATTATACGGAAACCATATATACATAGTTATGATTGCAGCAATTTGAGAGGATAGTATGCCGGCAGGAGATGCACAAAGAGCGTGGTTTCCGGAGATGCTTG
>JACNGQ010000103.1 GCA_014384025.1 Planctomycetota bacterium
TCAAAGGCTGTTTCCAAAACCGGAAGCGGCGATGTTTGGATGAGTTATGTTCTGGCTAAAACCCCGGTTAAATAAAGAACAAAAGATTTAACCCCGATGGAATAACAACCAAAACTTAATTCTACCCCGGTGAAATACGCCCCAGTTGAATCCCTTCGGGTGCTCCTGCGGAGCAATTCCACGGGATAAACTTCGCTGTCACTGACGTGAATTGCACAGGGCAGGTTGGGCAGGCTGGACAAGCAGGATAAATGGGATGCTTTCAAATTATTACAATGAAAATGAAGTCATATTTACCAAGTAAATCAAAGGTTAAGATAGAAATTTATAATTTAATGGGCCGCAGAAGTGGCTGAAAGAAAGTGCTCCTGATAAAAGAAGGCTCAACAAATAGGGGAATATAATAGGTTGATAGACCGGGACCATAGACACGGACACCGCAGCCGACTGCGAGAAAGGTTTAATAAGGCCGGGCGGGAATCCTTAGCGGATTATGAAATGCTTGAGTTGCTGCTCACATACCCTATTCCGCGAAGAGATACCAAAAAACTGTCTAAGGATCTGATAAATCACTTTGGTTCGTTTGCCGCTGTTTTGGATCAACCCCGAAAACGGCTTCTGGAAATAAAAGGAATTGGCCCAGAAACAACAACATTCCTGCTCGCTATTCGTGCCTCGATGGTCAGATATTTTGAACAGCACGCAGAGCATGCGGATACTATCTCCACACCGGAGGATATAGCCAAGTTCGTAAAACTTCATATTGGCGCGAACCCGCGAGAATGTCTCCTGCTGCTCTGCTTGAATGATGCCAACAAACACGTGCATCATATGATTGTAATTGAAGGAACAGTCGATCGGGCTCCATTTTATCCAAGGGAAATCATGAAATCCGCTCTGGACCATAATGCCACAAAAATTATCATGGTTCACAATCATCCAAGCGGAGAACCTACACCGTCGGAAAACGATCATCGCATCACTGCTCAACTTGAAAATATTGCCGCAGAGTTTTCCATCAAGCTCCTGGATCATCTAGTATAAAGTTTCGATAAAACCTTTACATTAATTACATATCGTGTTACCATTATCTAAAACAATGGAGGTAATGATGGCACGAAAAACAAACCGCGCAAAATTACATTTAACTGGTGAACAACGCTTCAAGCTTGAACAATTAAGCAATTCACGCACCGCCCCATTACGAGAAATCCAACGGGCTCAGGCATTGCTGCACTATGCTGATGGGTTGGCAATCACCGAAATACAAAAACGGATTAATGTAAGCCGGCCAAGCATCTACAAATGCATTGACAAAGCATTGGCTGCCGGTCCTGACGCTGGACTGAAAGATTATTATCATAGACCATTTGATCCTGTCATCACTGATGAAGCAAGAGCCTGGGTTATCAATCTTGCATGCACAAAGCCAAAAGATCATGGAATGGCCGCCGAGCTTTGGACCTATAGTGAACTTGCCAAATACACACGCGAGCACGCCCCTGGTAAAGGGCATAAATGCTTGTCCCGAGCCGCAAAAGCAACTATTTGGAGAATACTATCTGTTAACGCCGTGCGACCCCACAAGATTAAATATTATCTTGAAAGAAGAGATCCTGATTTTGAACAAAAGATGCAGGAAGTCCTCATGGTATATCAGGAAGTCAACATTCAAAACGAACAAGATATAGCTGATGGTGAGCATCCATCGCTTATCACCGTTTCAGTCGATGAAAAACCTGGCGTGCAGGCCATTAAAAATATTGCTCCTGATTTGCCGCCCAAGCCAGGGGTGCACAAAACAGTGAGCAGGGACTATGAATACAAGCGACTTGGTACTGTTTCGATACTTGCCGCCCTTGACTTGCACAATGGTAAAATCTTAGCGCAGGTACATGATCGGCATCGCAGCAGGGAATTTATTTCACTGCTCAAAGAACTTGATGAATATTATCCTCCAGAGAGCACAATTCGCATTGTGCTGGACAATCACTCGGCTCACATTTCAAAAGAAACGATGAAATATCTTGAGTCCCGAGCTGGTAGATTTATTTATGTGCACACGCCGAAACATGGGTCATGGTTGAATTTGGTAGAATCTGCATTTTCTAAGATGGCACGAACATTTTTAAGGCATATAAGAGTCAACTCAAAAGAAGAACTTAAAAATCGTATTCTTCAAGGTATCGATGAAATCAACTCTGCCCCAGTAGTTCATCGGTGGAAAAAGTTTGATTTTGGCCTTGCTTAAGTGTAAATGTTTTAATGAATCGAAATACTAGTTAAGTTGGTTTTTTAAGAAAAAGAGATAAGATCATTCCTATAAATGAAATTCCTCCGGCCACCAGAAATGGTACAGTAAATGAATTCGTGATGTCTGCCAGATATCCTCCTAAGGCCGGCCCAAGCGCCTGACCGACGCCGAAAAATAATGTAATAAATCCGAGCCCGGCGGGTGCCAAACGCGGCCCCACAAAATCACCGGCGGTGGCTGCCATAATCGTAGGGATACTCCAGGCCGTCAGCCCGAATAAACCTGCCGAC
>JACNGQ010000306.1 GCA_014384025.1 Planctomycetota bacterium
CCCCTGAACTAATCGTTATATTGCTAAACGAAATGCGAGGTAAAATGAAACTGGTACACGGTGATTGTTTAAAAGAGATGTCCGATATTTCTGATGGGAGTGTTGACTTAATATTGGCAGACCCGCCCTATGGGACGACTGCCTGCAAGTGGGATTCGATTATTCCGCTTGGGCCGATGTGGGAGCAGTTGAAGCGGGTTACGAAGAAGAACAGTGCTATTGTTATGACTGCGAGCCAGCCTTTTACTACTACGCTGATTGCTTCTAATATGGGAATGTTTAAGTATTGCTGGGTTTGGGACAAGAAATTATCTAGCGGCGGACTGCTGTGCAATAAGAGACCGCTACGTAGGCACGAGGATGTTGTCGTTTTTTACTCTAAGCAGGTCAGGTACAACCCAATAATGAGAACGGGGAAGCCGAGAAAAAAAGGGAAGATGGCGGCTGGTGGCGTTTATAATGATATACCGCAACACAATGCTGTTGAAAAAATATCCAACCAATACTATCCAACATCTATTTTAGAGTTGAGCCATGCGAAAATGAAAGGAAGGGTGCACCCCACCCAAAAGCCCGTAGCCCTGATGGAGTATCTTATCAAGACCTACACCAATGAAGGCGAAACGGTTTTAGACTTTTGTTTTGGCTCAGGAACGACGGCGATAGCCTGCCTGAATACAAACAGAAACTTTATCGGCATTGAGAAAGATGAAGCATATTTTGAAATCGCAAAAAAGAGAATCGAGGAAGCACAATATAACCAGCAAATCAACCGGACGCAAAAAGCGCGCGCCGGTTATTTAGGACGTTATATTGCTAAAGGAGATACGAGGTAAAATGAAACTGGTACACGGTGATTGTAGAGAATACTTATTTACGTGCGAACTGGACAGTATTGATTTAACGGTAACAAGCCCGCCATATGACAATCTTAGAACATACAATAATTCATCAACATGGGGATGGGCTGAGTTTTCCGCCATTGCAGCCGGTTTATGGAGAGTAACTAAGCCGGGCGGGGTTGTTGTGTGGGTGGTTGGTGACGCTACAATTAAAGGCAGCGAAACAGGAACGAGTTTTAAGCAGGCTTTATATTTTAAAGAAGTCGGTTTTAATCTGCATGATACAATGATTTATAAACAGAAAGGGACGGGGGCAAAAGGGAGTTGTTACTCATATTGGCAAGGTTTTGAGTATATGTTTGTTCTGTCGAAAGAAAGACCTAAAACCGTCAACCGGATTGCGGATAAAATTGGGAAGTATGCAGGTAAGAAAAGTTGGGGAAAGGGTAAAACGGAAGACAGAGGCAATAGGTCGTTATCGCGCCATACAAACTCAATGATTTCTATTCGTGATAACGTCTGGGAGTATGTAGTTGGATTTCAAAACAGTACGACAGATAGGATTGCTTTTGATCATCCTGCCATATTCCCCGAAAAGTTAGCTCACGACCATATAATATCCTGGAGCAACGAAGGCGACACTGTATTTGATCCGTTCATGGGCAGTGGAACAACAGGCAAAATGGCAAAACAATTAAACCGTGATTTTATCGGCATTGAAATCGACAAAGAATACTTTGAAATCGCAAAGCAGAGAATTGAAGGTACGCAATATAACCAACCAATCAACCGGACGCAAAAAGACGCGCCGGTTATTTAAAACGTTAGGCAACTAAATGGCACAGCAAAGTCTTTTTAATATAGCTCCACACGAAAGCGATATTGTCTATACGCCCGAATGGGTAGTGGTTGACATGATTTCCTATTTCAAGCCATGTGGAAAAATACTTGAGCCTTGTGCGGGTGATGGTGCTTTTATAAAACACCTTCCACCTGAAACAGAATGGTGTGAAATTGAACGGGGCAGGGATTTTTATGCTTATTCAAATCGAATTGATTGGATTGTTGGGAATCCGCCATATAAGCAGATTTTAGAATGGTTGAAATACTCTTTTTCACTTGCTGATAATATTGTCTATTTGATTCCGATGAATAGCCCTTTCAACTCCATGAAACGGATGAATATCATTTTAGAGTGGGGAGGCATAAAATCAATTCGCGCTTACGGAAACGGGTCTATTTTTGGAATGAACTATGGTTTTGCTGTGGGGGCGTTTCATTTTTTGGCTAAATATTGCGGAGATACAAATATATCAATTGCAAAAATGCCTAACAAGCCGTTTCAGGGGATGCAAAAGGACGCACCCCTGAACTAATCGTTGAAACAGTCTCTCACAGAGTACACAGAGGGCACAGAGAAAAACAAGTTTTTTGCAAATGGGAGAGAAATGACGAATACCGATATCCAATTTTACCTGAAGGAACTCCGGAGTGAGGAATGCTTTTGTGGCAAGGCAAAGAAGCCGGGCCGGTCGTTTTGTTATCCCTGTTTCAACTCTTTGCCGCGGGATATGCAGCGAGATTTATATCACCTCCCTGCAGCGGACTACGCCGAGGCGTACGACAAGGCCGTTGAGTGGCTTGAAGGGCTAAGGGGATGGACATCGTTAAGAAAGCGTCGGAACTTTATAAGAAGCAG
>JACNGQ010000029.1 GCA_014384025.1 Planctomycetota bacterium
CAGTGCCTTGCCCCGTTAGAGTGCCTTATACTCTAATGGGGTTTTTCTGCCCTCTGAATTTACCCTCGATTGGTGCTCACTTGCTACCCTGTCGGGGGCCCTCACTGAGACAATATGAAATCTTAGATATGGAATCTGTAATCTAAATCATGAGCATCGAGAATCCAACTTTAGCTCACTTTAGGCACTTTAATCCACTCTTAACTAACGTGCGCTCTACAATTGTAGAGAGCGCTCTACAAATCAGACCTTTTATGCAAAACAAACCCAATTTAAGAAATGACAAAATGAACATAACTTTAGATATGACAAGACAATACGGAATTTTGCCCCGCTCAGCAGCCCAAAAAACAAACCCAATTCAAAGCCAATTTAACCCAATTCAAACCCAATTTAACCCAAAACAAAGCCAATTCAAACCCAATCAAAGCCAATTTCAAAGGCAGAAAATGAAATATAAAATCTGCACGCTATACGCAATACTATATACGCAATACGAATCTCAGTTGAAGTTATAACTTGATAATGTAGAATAGATAATTATGGAAAGCTCTACAAGTAGTTTAGATTATTAAGGCGGATTTAAAATGATACCATCAATTACAAGACGTCAATTCCTGAAAACCTCTACTGCCGGCTCGTTGTCTCTGGCATCACTGGGCTGTTCGGCGTTGGCCCCGGCATTATCCTCGGTACCGTCCGACCATTCACGAGCAGGCGAATATAATATTTACTTTGGGGATTTGCATAACCACAGTGAGGTCGGTTATGCACGGGGCTCACTCGAAAGGGCCTTTGAAATTGCGAGCAGCCATCTCGATTTTTTCGCCTTCACACCGCACGGCTACTGGCATGATATTGGGCACTACGAGAATAATATCGAGAAAAAATGGCTCGATGGCTTTGAGGTGACAAAACAACGCTGGCCGGAAGTCCTGAAGATGCTCCGCAAGTACGACCGGCCCGGCAAGTTTGTAGCAATACCCGGCTTTGAATGGCATTCTACCGGTCTTGGCGATTACCACATTATCTTTCCGACACTTGAAGGTGAATATGTCCGCTTCGATGACCTGCGCCAATTCCAGCGCTTTGCAAAACAGCGCCGTGCGATCATGGTTCCCCATCATCCGTCCAATCGTCTCGGCCATCGCGGTGCCAATCTTGCATGGCTTGACCATGAAATCTCCCCTGTCATCGAGATGTTTTCCGAATGGGGCAATGCCGAACATGACCGTGCAAGTTCTCCGTACATCCGTCACACCGAAGGCGGCCGCTGGACACAAAATACACTGCATCATTTTCTCGCACAGGGCTATCGCCTCGGTGTTATTGCCAGTACGGATGACCATCTTGGTTTTCCCGGGGGCTATCGCGAAGGTCTAGCGGCCGTGCTCGCTGGCGAGCTGACACGAGAAGCGATTTTCGATGCCATCCGGAACCGGAGAACCTATGCTGTTACAGGTGACCGTATCGCTTTGGATTTTCAGTTGAATGGTCAGCTTATGGGTCAGGAATTACCTTATACCAGGCAGCGGGAATTGGCTGTGAATGTTACAGGCTGGGATCAGCTCGACAGGGTGGAAATCCTGAAGAATAACCGCGTGCTCCATCGTGATTTTCCAATGGACCGTGTACCCACTTCTACGAGCTGGAAAGAGCCTGTTCTGTTAAGATTCGAATATGGCTGGGGCCCCTGGCCTGCTCTGGATATGACGCGAGTCTGTGACTGGGATATCAATATCACTTTGGAAGGCGGCTTATTGGAAAATGTTCAGACCTGCTTTCAGTCCGGGCCGCTTGATGAAATCCGCCGGGACAAGATACTTGAGCGCTCCGATAAGCATCTTCGCCTACAATCCTTTACGGCCCTTCGTCAGCAGTTCGAGGACATTTCCACTAAGGCCGTAGTTTTGAATATACGCGGTGGTCCCGATACCCGCGTTAAAATCACCCTGAGTAAGCCGACCAATGTGTCCTTATCACAAACGTTCAAACAATTGGCACAAAGTAATGAAATGCTGTTCACCGGTGATTTTCCAAAGGAATCGGCGATGGTTCATCGCTTGGTGTTCCACGACCACTATAAGACGTCTTACAAAGTCTCTGACACCGACGATGGCAAGGGCCTGAACTGGTATTATCTGCGGGCAACCCAGGCCAATAACCAGGTTGCATGGTCCAGCCCGATTTGGGTAGAACCCAGAACGGGCGGCTCTGCGACTTAATGCCTTATTTGCCCTTTTGTGGGTATTTGGAATATGTCTTTATTTCTTCGGCAGTGGCCGGGACGATTCTGATTGCCTGGCCGCCCCTTGCGGGTAATTCAGCGTTTATAATGGATGAAGAATTCACTATAAAGCGGCTGATTTTCACGTGGGTCCGTGTCGATATGGCAGGTTCGTCAGTGTAGATATGGGCAATGTACCAGCGCTCATTGTCCAATAAGTTCAGCGGTACGTCGAGTCTGTGCCGGTCATCTCCGTTCATGCATCCGATGAACCAGCTCTCACCGTAGCGGCGTGCGAGAACGGCATATTCTCCGATTTTGCCATGAATAACTTTTGTATCGTCCCAGACCGTGGGGACATAATCAAAAAATTCCAGTTCCGGCTCATCACCGATGACATTATTACTGCCTCCGGCGCCGCCGGCCCTCCTTGGCGAGCTGTCCGGACGGTCGTACCAGTAAAGAAATTGCCACGGACTGTAAATACAAACGCTTTTAGCCAATTGATACGCGTGGCTTGCATTTTCATCGACCCGCCGGTCATAGTAACAAATCGTATTATCCCCCGCACCGGCCAGCATACGGGTAAATAAAATGGTCAGAGTTAAGCTGTTCGAAGGTTTTGTTTCATCGCCCCGAATACCTTCCTGTGTCATCAGGTTTGGATATGTTCGGCTGTATCCTGTCGGCCGGTATTCATCGTGAATATCAACCATAAGATGATATTTAGCCGCCTTGCGGACCGCTTCGTGCAGCCATGTAGTCCACTGCTGCGGACCGACCTGCACAAAGCCGTACTTGACACCTTTAATGCCCCAGCTTTCGTAAAGTGGAAGGATATCATCAAGCTGACGTTCCAGCGCCTTGCGATTTACATACAGCAAAATTCCGATACCGCGCTTCTGTGCATAATCTATAACTGCGTGCAAATCCAGAGGGCCTTTTGAGCGTTTTGGATCTACGGAGATAGTAGTGGCATCGGATTCGTCGTTATACTCGTGGCCGTACCAGCCCGCATCGAATTCGACATACTGCAGGTTGTGCTCAACGGCGAAATCGATGCACGCTTTACCGCCCTTAGTGGTTAAGGTAACCTCGCGGATAACTTTTCCGGGTTTAATCCATGAAGTATCATCGATTGCGCAGGGTTCATTTAAGTTCAGAATTAGATAATTGCGTTCGAGCAGGTCTCCCGGTGTCTCGCCCAGAATAAGAACTCTCCAGGGCGTAGTATAAGGTGTATTGGCTTTGACTTCGCCGGCTAATGAGCTTATCAGAGTAAGGGGCCGGCTTGTATCAGGCGAGATGCGCATTCGCGCATAATCAACGAGTCTTGACTCGGCCACCGATACAAATGGGCCGTTGTTAATCTCGATAGTAAGCGGCCTTTCACAATTGTTCTTAATCTTGCTAAGCGGCACCTTGCTATATTGGCCCTGGGCGGAATATGCGGCATAAGCTGTATGGTCATCTGTAAAAGCAAACTGCGTTTTTTCTGATGAAATAGTGAAGCTCTTTAGGGCTTTTTGCTCTGGAAGTGTATAGCAAAATGCGGCCCCTTCATTATAAGCACGAAAGATAAGTGTAAGTCGCCGCTGGGGCGGATTACTTTCTTTTAGCTCGACAACAAGCTGATTGTAATGGTCGCGAATAGTTTTTCGCTCTCCATAAACGGGTGAGTATGTACTGTTATTACTGCTGCTGGTGATAGAAATGGTATTAAAGCCGGCCTCAAGCGCTGGTGCATCTTTAATGGCAAGCCCAAGACGTGAATCAATAACTATGGGCTGGTTTTTATATGCTACACTATAAACCAAACAGCCGTTTTGGTCTCCAACGTCCCTGATATCAAATGTAATGGCAACGTTTCCATCGGGCGACTTAACCGCCTGTGCTCCCTTCAAGGGCCCAACTCCTATGAAATTTACAAATACAAGTGTCAGAGTAATACAAAAAATATGATGGGATGACATTAAGGCTTTGAAACGTCGATAATTTGTTTGATTGTTCATGATTTTCCTCCTGTCCGGGATGTTATGGCAATTTATACCGCCTTTGACAAGTGTCATGCTATTGATTCAAGGTTGCTATTATACTGATTGCGTTAAAAAATGAATGGATAAAAATAGGTCGAAACAACGAGCCGCTCTTTTCGTATGCATACCCCATGCATACACCTAATACGAACAATGCCGGCCAATGTCCGGCGTTTGCATGTGTCATTGTGAATAATCCCGAGCTTATCACAATTGCCGGCCATGCACCATTACTATCGGTTGTTCGTTCCTCCTCTGCCTTGTTTGGCGAGGCAAACAGCGAGCGAAAAGCCTCAAAGTATGAGCGTATCGTTGTCTGAAAAAGCCCTCGAAACAGCATCTCCTCAAGCAAAGGTACTATTATAACAGCAACGACAACGATCAGTATTCGAGACAGTAATTGTGAATGTTCCGTTATAAGTTTGAGTTGCTGATGTTGCTGCATTTCATATTCCCGGCCCCAGACAAGCCCCCCGACATAAATTGTTATTACCATTGCTGATACTATGAGTGGCCATACTGCAAGTAAATTCACAATAGCGGCGAAAAAATCCTTCACAATAGTTTTTATATTCAGGCCAAAACCTTTTAATCGCCGGGTAAAGTGGATTTTGGCCAGAAAAATTATTACTGCTATCGCGCTTAGTTCACTGATACCGAGAATAAGGTTATCTAAAAAATCATTTTGCCAGTCTTGTAAATTACTCAACAGTACTTTGGCAATCGATGTTATGAGCGTAACGATCCCGAACCAGATAAACAGTGGTATGAAAGGCAGATAAAGAGGCATATTATTTCGGCGGGGTACCGAATCGGCCAGAGACTTTCTGCCTAAAGATGTTTTACGCACCCAACAGGCAAATATTGCACAACCCGCAAAAAAAATAAGGTTTTCTACAGTTATAATGCCGTCGAATTCCATTGACTATTTACTATCGAATATTTACTATTCATCCTTTGCAGTAACTCTACTACTGAGAACGGATTTGCAATTGTCAATTGTTGGCAGCCAATTGTCAAAGGAAAATAGATTATGGACATATTTCACATTGAAGGACCCGTTCGGCTTTCCGGAAGTGTCAGAATAAACGGCTCGAAAAATGCCTGTCTTCCGATAATGGCTGCTACAATTTTGGCCCCCGGCAAATCGGTCTTAAAGGCTGTCCCTCAGCTTTCTGATATCTCTGTATGCGGTAAATTGCTTCAACAACTGGGCTGTAAGATCGCCCGAGATCCGAACGGCGATTTATGTATAGATTCGAAGGTGATTGATAATCCTGTGGGCGAGTACGAGATTGTCCGCATGATGCGGGCAAGTATCTGCATACTTGGGCCGCTGCTGGCCCGCTGCGGCAGGGCGGAGGTGTCAATGCCCGGCGGCTGTGCAATTGGTGACAGGCCGGTAAATATTCATATAAGAGGCTTGCGGGAGCTTGGGGCACAAATCCATCTGAAAAACGGTTATATCATCGCCGAAGCACCGAATGGCTTGAAAGGTAAAGATATTTTTATGGGCGGTCCTTTCGGCTCGACCGTGCTCGGTACCGCGAATGTCCTGATGGCTGCGACATTAGCAAAAGGCCGTACAGTTTTAGAATCGGCTGCCTGTGAGCCGGAAATAAAGGACCTGGCAAACTGTCTGAATAAAATGGGCGCCAGGATTACTGGTATCGGCTCGCCGCGACTAATTATCGAAGGCGTTAAAGAGATGAATCCTGTTGAGTATGAGGTAATTCCGGACAGAATCGAGGCCGGAACATTTATGGTCGCCGCCGCAATCACTGAAAGCGAGCTGCGGCTCCAGAATTGTCGGCTCGATGATATGATGGCCGTTGTGGACAGGTTCAGAAGTATCGGTGTAACGGTTGATGTTGAAGGTGATGGTTGTGTTGTTGCCCGTAAAGGTACCATCAGAACTACCGACATTACCACTCAGCCGTATCCCGGTTTCCCCACCGATTTGCAGGCCCAGTTTATGGTTCTTTTATCACTTGCCGAAGGTAATAGTATCATAATCGAAAAGATTTTTCCTGACAGATTTATGCATGTCGCGGAATTGAGCCGAATGGCGGCAGATTTGCATAAAGAAGGCCCGGTTGTGATTGTGGCCGGTGTGAAGACGTTAATAGCTGCTCCGGTGATGGCTTCCGACCTGCGGGCGTCGGCGGCGTTGGTTTTGGCCGGGTTGGCTGCTGAAGGGACTACAATTATAAACAGGGTCTATCACATCGACCGCGGCTACGAGAAAATCGAAGAAAGACTTAATCCCCTCGGTGCGAACATTACCCGACAGAGTATTTAAGTCGAATATCTCCTTTTTTATGACCAAAAACCTCAAAATTCTCCGTCTTATTGTGCTGGTAATACTGGTTTTAATTGCCGTCTTTATGATAGCAGTTAATTTTTTTGCCGATAGCGCTGTAAAGGCGGGAATTGAATCCACAGCAACCGAGGCCCTAAAGGTTGAAGTCAGCGTGAGTGATGTTGACCTTTCAATAGTCTCTGGAAAGCTTGTTTTACAAAACTTTTCGATTGGCAATCCCCCGGCTTATCAACATGACAAACTGCTCGTATTAAGAAATACGGAAATCGAAGTTGAGGCAAAGTCGCTGTTAAGCGATGTTGTAAATATAAGGCAAATCAGGATTGACCATGTAGATGTTATAATTGAACAGCAGAGTGTCTCCGAAAATAATCTCCATGATGTATTACAGGCGGCATCTGAAACGGACGAATGGAAAAAGCTTCGTATAGACAATCTTGAGATTTCTGAGATTACGGTCAAAGTCGATTTGATGACGAATTCCAAACAAACCGAGCCTGTGACACTGGCGCTTTCACCCATAAGAATGACCAATTTAGGTCGTGATAATAAAATGGATATCTCGGCTTTATTGAAGCAAATTATACTTGCTATTGCGGATTCCGTTGTTGAAGAGGGCATTGGCGTCCTGCCCACGGATATAGTCGGTACAATGACTTCGACTCTGAGTAAAACTATAGACCTGGGCACGAGAATTATGGAAGGTAAAGAGAATATCGGCAGGGAGATAACTGAAGGGCTCAGGAATCTGTTGAAATCCGAACCCGAAAAAGAGGAATAATTTCGTAACTCACTCAATCATCGTTGGACGGAATCGCTCCCCGACTTTTTTGAAATGAGACAGCGCACTTTCACGGTCGGCAAAGTCTTTTTCAGTGAACAGCAAATCGGTCTGGCCTATATAAATTTGGTCGCCATCGGCTAAAGCGGTTTCGTTGTAGATTTTACCGCCGTTAATAAAAACTCCGTGTTTGCTCTTCATATCCAGCGCGGAGTACTGTCCCTTGTCTTTATCGAAACTAATCTGCACGTGTTTACGCGAAACGTGCTCATCGAGAATTTGTATTAGAAGGGCCTCATCCCTGCCTATCACATTCGTCCTTTGGCCGAGGGGATAATAGTCACCTTTTTTAGGTCCGGACATTATAATTATAGAAGCCATCGTAACTCCTTGAGATAAACATTTACATATGCAGTAGTTGAATCTACAGTCGTATTGACGTAATATGAATTGTGTAATATAGTATTAGTCATGCACGATATAGTCAAGGCACTTTTTTCGGTAAAGTTGTGAAGACATCATACATTTTAAGTAAGGCCTGCTAATGAGCAACGCTGAAGAGAAAAATAGTAAGGAATCTCATGACAAGGGAGTCGGTCCTGAACATTCTTTTAACAGCTCAGCAGCATCCCCGGGAGGACGTATAGGTCCGTTCCGAATCCAAAGGGAGTTGGGTCGCGGGGCGGTGGGGGTGGTTTACCTTGCACACGATACCAAACTCGACCGTCCGGTTGCCATCAAAAGCCTGCCTGCCGAGGTGATGAATAATTCCAGGGTTCAAAAGCGATGGCAGCGGGAAGCCCGGGTACTGGCATCGTTGAATCATCCGAACATTGCCGCTATTTACGAGGAGCTCGAAGAGGTAGAAGGTGTCAGCTACTTTGTTCTCGAATACGTCCCCGGCAAGACCCTGGGGGAATTGATAGCGAAAAGTGAGCTCAGCCTGGAAGAGGTGCTGACTATAGCCCTGCAGATAGCAGAAGCCTTGGCGGCGGCACATGAGCATGGTGTTATCCACCGAGACCTCAAACCCGGTAATATCAAGATAACACCGGAAGGTAAAGTTAAGGTTCTTGACTTTGGTTTGGCCAAGTCGGTTGGCGATGAGTTTCAAGGCCGGCAAACCACCGTCACCGAGCCTGGCCGTGTTTTAGGTACCCCGGCTTATATGAGTCCTGAGCAGGCAAGGGGTAAACAAATCGATAAACGCAGCGATATCTGGTCATTTGCCTGCGTGCTGTTTGAGATGCTGACTGGTGAAGTGCCCTTTGAAGGCGAGTCCGTATCGGATATGCTGGCTAATATTTTGCACAAAGAGCCTGACTGGAAGAAACTCCCCGCTAACACACCGGCCAATATCATGGTTTTGATACGTCGCTGTCTCGAGAAGAACCCGCATCGGCGCCTTCATGATATCGCGGACGCCGCAATTGAAATAAATGAAACCTTAAATCTTCCGGTGACCGCTCCTCCGATGACTACTACTTCCTTTCAAATCATACATCCAACTGGCGGGAAGAAGCTGAAGGTAGTGGGTACGGTTTGTATCTTTCTTGGGATTATTATGGGTGCTCTGGCCATCTGGAGTTCTCTGCGTACGAGTTCGATGCAAAAACAGCCGGTAAGAAGTTTTGCCGTTAGTCCCCAAACGACCATTGCTATGGAGGCGTTGTGGCACCATGCCCTGGCATTCTCTCCTGATGGCCTGCGCTTTGCTTACGTTGAGGAAGATAGCGACGGCAGGAGAAGAATTTATGTGCGCGAGCTGGACAAATTCGAGGCAAAACCGCTGCCGGGCACAGAAGGTGCGATCAGTCCGTTCTTCTCGCCAGATGGTCAGTGGCTGGGCTATGTCGATCATTTTCAGAGAAAGCTCAAGAAAGTATCTATTAAAGGCGGCGAGCCTATAGTTTTGTGCGAGTGCCTGCAATTTCGCGGCGGAAGCTGGGGTGCCGATGATAACATAATTTTCACACCTGCCGGAGGCTCAACCGATGAGAGCGGCCTGTGGCAAATTTCTGCCTCTGGACAGAGAAGGAAAAGGTTGACCATCAACGACCCGAACATGGGTGAGTACGGGCATTTCTGGCCGCAAATTCTGCCAGGTCGTAAGGCAGTGCTTTTTACGAATATTGGCAGCGGATTTGATGAGCATCAGATAGAGGTTTATTCGCTTGTGACAAGCAAACGCCGCTCAATATTTAAAGGCGGATCTTATGCGCGGTATGTACCCACAGGTCACTTAATTTATGGTCGTAATGAGACTTTATATGCGGCGCGTTTTGATATTAAGCAACTGAAAATAATTGGTCCTCATATCCCTGTCGTTTCAGGCATTATGACCCCGCAAAGCTGGTCGGCACAGTTCGCCGTTTCACAGGAAGGCTCTCTCGCCTATATCCCGGTCAAAGCACGGAGCGCCGAGCTAAGGCCTGTCTTCGTTAGCAGACAAGGACAGGTCGAACCTTTACAGGGTGCAACTCCACGCGGGTATATTAACGCGAAGATTTCACCGGATGGAAAACAGGCGGCATTTACTATTCAGGATGGGGATAATCGGGATATTTGGATATACGACCTGATGCGTCATACACTAAATCCGCTTACATCTGACGGCTCAAGTGCATTACCGTTTTGGGTGCTTGACGGTAAGTTTTTGCTGTTCGGTTCTTATCGAGGCCTTGGAAAGCCGCAACTGTTCAGGCAGAGCTTGACCGGTAGTAGCGAACCTGAGCTGCTCGCAACGCTCGAACAACCTGTCGGAGCAATGACCTCCTGTTCCCACGATGGTCAGGAATTTTTATTTTCCAGGTCCGACCCGAAGCATCCGGGGCTGGACCAGGACATCTGGGTGGTCCAGCTAAAACAGAACCAGGAGCATTCTAAACGGCCTTACATCCAGAGGGAAATTAATCAGAGAGAAGCAGTGTGGTCACCCTGCGGCCAATGGGTGGCATATAGTTCGGATGAATCCGGCAGGTGGGAGGTTTATGTTGAGCCTTATCCCGGCCCGGGGCCAAAGGTCCCGGTTTCGACCGAAGGCGGTCAGCAGCCTATGTGGTCACGGGACGGTAAGGAGTTATTTTACCGTAACGGTATTAAGATGATGGCCGCTGCTGTTGAGACCGAATCTCAGTTCAGAGTGACCGGGCATATTGAATTGTTCGAAGGACGGTATCTGTCCACTGCAAGTTTACAAAATTATGACGTCGCACCTGATGGGCGGTTCCTCATGATTCAGGAAACAAAAGAATCTGTACCTCTCGGAATCAACGTTGTGCTAAATTGGTTTGACGAGCTGAAACAACTCGTATCCTTGGAAAAAGACCAATAATACTTTCATTTGAGGTTGGTTTTTGTTATTATATAATTTAGAAATTGTCAGATGGTCGATGCGAAATAGTCAGCCGCCTGAAATAAAGATTTAATGAATTGAGAGGAGATTAGCCATGCGCAAGTTTTGTTTTGTTACGATAATTGTATTATTACTCTTTTCTCGAGGAGCGTTCTCAAAAATGACACCAACAGGAGATCCAAAAGATTTTAAAGTTAAGACGTGTCTGCATTCTGTCAGCTATGCCGGTTTTTGGCGCGGACAGGCCAGGCTGAGTGTCGACGAGTTTTTAGATAAAGCTAAAGAGCTTGGATTTGACGGAGTTATGTTGGTCTCCAAGCGGCCTCACGTATCTCTTTTGGATTACGATGCGGCGGCTCGAAAAGCACTGAGGCAAAAAATTAAAAACCTTGGTCTTGAATTGGTCTGCCTCGCCGGCTATACGGATTTTACAGCCGGAATTGATAAGGCCGGAATTCCTAATGTGGAAATTCAGGCTTGTTATGTTGGAGAGCTGGCCAGATTGGCGCGGGATTTGGGTACCGATATGGTGCGAATTTTTACCGGGTACGAACGTCCCGGTATTCCTTTTGACAAACAGTATGCTCAGGTGGTTGAAGGATTAAAACTCGCCGGCCGCAAAGCAGCCGAGTATGGTGTTACCCTTGCCGTGCAGAATCATCACGATATCGCAATTCACCACGATATGATGTACTGGCTTCTCAGCGAAGTCAATCTGCCCAATGTCAAAGCTGCTTTTGATGCATGGTCTCCGACCCTCGAAGGTTTGAGTTCCGAGGAAATTAGGGCCGCCGTTTGGAAGATGAAGCCCTTTATAGTCCATACCACCGCAGCCGACTATGTGCGTCTGCCTCGGTATCATTATGACAGCTCTTTAACGAATTATATGCAGCAGGAAACATTAATTCGAGCAGTCCCGATAGGAGAAGGCATTATTGATTACGAAACATTTTTCGATACCCTCAGGGAAATCGGCTATCAGGGATATGTCACCTACGAGATGTGTGAGGTATTGGATGGCGGCGGTGACATCGAAAATCTGGACAGAACTGCAAAGAAGTTTCTCGAATATATGAAAAAGTTCCAGTGAAATAAAAGACGATAAACCCAGGCGCCGGTTCTTTTTTCAGATTGCAGGTGGTTATCCCCTCCAGGGACGTTCTCTGTTTATATCGCCTGATAATATTTCTTTGGCAATGATAACATCTTCTCTGACCTGAAAATCGAACATCCCGGCACAGATGAAATCGGCGCCGTTTTCAAAGGCATACTTAAAGCCGTCTCTGGGGTGTATTGCTCCTGCAGCCATGACCTTATAAGCTATCCAGGGTTTGTCCACTTTTTTCATAAACTCGACTGTTTTTTCCGGATTAGCAGACCAGACATTATCCTGAACTCTTTCTTTGGTGAAGGACCAGTAATCACTTTTGTGAACCGTTTTCATATAGAAATCGACGCCTATTGACGCTTCTTCACAAGCCATGGGCACTTCTACATTGTGACCTCCAATGCCTGCGATGGCGCCGTTTTGCTTGATGAATTCGACCGCTTTTCCGAGAAGGTCCACCCGGCCTTTCTCAACAAATGTGTCCGCAACACCGCC
>JACNGQ010000002.1 GCA_014384025.1 Planctomycetota bacterium
ATACAGGAGCATTATCGTTATCTTCCCGAGGAGACTTTGCAGCGAGTATGCGAAATTACTGAAATCACGCCGGCGCAAATCATAGGTGTCTCGACCTTCTACTCCCAGTTTCGGCATCGCCCGGTAGGACGCCATATTATCAACGTGTGCCACGGAACCGCCTGCCACGTCAAAGGCGCAGGTATGATTGACGACGCGCTCCGTTATCATCTGGGAATTTCTGGTGACGATGACACGGATGCCGACGAACTGTTCACCATCCAGAAGGTGGCTTGTCTGGGATGTTGTACGCTAGCGCCGGTATTACAGATAGATGGGGTAACTTACGGGCATTTGACTTCAGATATTGTTCCCAGAGTGTTACGCGACTTTCTGGAACTCCAAAAGCACGGTGCTAGTGAGCGAAAGAGAGAACATGCAATCGAGACGCAAGACGGTTATTCGGAAATCCGCATCGGACTTGGCTCCTGTTGCGTCGCCAGAGGTAGTGGCAATGTATACGACGCTATGCAGCAAGCCCTAACCGACACAGGCGTTAAGGCTATGGTGAAGCGTGTTGGGTGTGTCGGTATGTGCCACCAAACGCCGCTAGTAGAAGTGGTTCCTCAAGTTGGGCCATCTTCTCTCTACGCAAGGGTGCTTCCAGAAGATGCAAAATCGATTGTCCTGCGTCACTTCAAGCCGAAAGGAATTACGCGAAAAATCAGTCATGCTATTTCGGGAGTTCTTGAAAACATACTGACCGACGAGTCGTGGGAGCCGGTAACCCGCTACTCGATTGAAGTGCGTGACCCACCTGTAGCCGCGTTTCTTGGCAGACAGAAGCACCTCGCCACTGAACATAGCGGCCACATTAATCCGACCGACCTTGAGGAATATCTCGAACGCGATGGGTTCAAAGCATTAAATCGGTGTGTCAATGACCTTACCCCAGAACAGATAATCGAAGAGATTCAGCGCAGTGGTTTGCGGGGAAGAGGCGGCGCTGGTTTTCCGACAGGTTTGAAGTGGTCACTGATGCGACAGGTAAAAGGTGATGCTTCGGCAGGTTCAGGACAGGCTCTGAAATATATAATCTGTAACGGCGATGAAGGCGACCCAGGCGCCTTCATGGACAGAATGCTTTTGGAATCCTACCCCTACCGGATTATCGAAGGAATAGCTATCGCTGCCTATGCCGTTGGCGCAAGCGAGGGCATTTTCTACATTCGTGCTGAATACCCACTGGCAGTTCAGCGAGTGAGGGAAGCCCTTCGCCAATGTGAAGAGCGCGGATTTTTGGGAGATGGTGTTTTGGGCAGTGGCTTCAGTTTGCGTCTTAAGATTATGGAGGGAGCCGGTGCATTTGTATGCGGTGAGGAGACCGCGCTGTTGGAGTCAATTGAGGGCAAACGCGGTATGCCTCGGTTACGTCCTCCCTATCCCGCGGAAAGTGGTCTTTGGAACAAACCAACCCTGGTCAATAATGTGGAAACCTACGCCCTAGTTCCCTGGATTATCAGACACAGAGCGGATGCGTTTGCCGCGCTCGGCACCGAAAAAAGCAAAGGCACTAAGGTTTTCGCCCTCGCCGGCAAAGTCGTCAGGGGTGGGCTTATCGAAGTGCCGATGGGAGTCTCTGTCAGAGAAATTGTGGAAGAGATTGGTGGCGGAGTCGCCGGCGGCAAGCGTTTTAAAGCCGTCCAGGTCGGCGGTCCTTCGGGCGGATGTGTGCCTGCTGAATTGGCGCATACGCCAGTTGATTATGAGGCACTGACCGATGTGGGGGCGATTATGGGCTCCGGCGGTTTGGTGGTCTTAGACGACTCGGATTGCATGGTAGAAATAGCTCGCTATTTCCTGGAATTTACCCAAGACCAATCTTGTGGAAAATGTACCTATTGCCGAATTGGTACCCGCCGCATGTCGGATATTCTGACCCGGCTCTGCGAAGGACAGGGCAAAAAAGGCGATTTGGAGGAACTCGAAGAGTTAGCCCTGATGGTCAAAAAAGGCAGCATCTGCGGGCTTGGCAAAACCGCGCCAAATCCTGTCCTTTCCACCCTAAAATACTTCCGCGATGAATACGAAGCTCATCTGGAAAAACGCTGCCCGGCTGGCAAGTGCAAAGCGCTCATCAAGTATTTGGTGACAGACGATTGTATCGGCTGCACCCTGTGCGCCCAGCACTGCCCAGCCGAAGCCATTGCCATGACGCCGTACCAGCAACACGAAATCAATACGGACAAATGTATTCGCTGTGGAACCTGCAAGGAAGTTTGTCCAGTCGATGCCATTAAGGTTGATTGATGATTTTGCAAACACACTCTAAAATAAACATTATCTGTGGATTCCTCGTCGTTTTGACCGCCTGTTGCGTAGCAGGAAGTCTCTGGTCGAAAAGCCTGCATATCAGCAGTTACTCAAGATTGATGTTGATATTGGCATCCACCTGCTTTGTGCTCATCGCCCTGATAGCTGACATACAACACAGGTCAAAATACGGGCATTTTGCGCTCATCGCGCTCATCCTTTGCTGGTTCGGCGACTTCCTCGGTCCC
>JACNGQ010000027.1 GCA_014384025.1 Planctomycetota bacterium
CAGAGCGTAAGTAAGCTCGTAGTCACCTGACTATGCAGCATTTCCCAACCTCACGACGGCCAGAGCGTAAGTAAGCTCGTAGTCACCTGACTATGCAGCATTTCCCAACCTCACGACGGCCAGAGCGTTGCCAAGGTCGTAGTCATCCGACTATGCATACCTAAACAGATCAGCCAGCCGACTTATTCATAAGTGGGCAACTAATAAGCTACCCGGTGGACGAAGGCGGGTATTTGCGTCAAAGTTTACTTTACAAGCAAATCCTGCCAAGAATACCAAGCCAGCGAAATCCCCCATCCCCTCAATCTGAAATCTGAGATCTAACTTTTTCGTTCAAAAACGCTCACTATTAAAAACAAAAATCTAAATTTTCAAAATTTTTTATCTCCTTTTCTCACATCGAGTTACAAGAATCCATCATCGAAAAACGAGACTTTTTTCGACTCAAAACTGCACACTCGTCTAATTATAAGGCAGTGTTTTTCTGCCCTCACTAAATAGTCAATATTGGAACAAAACGGAAAATCCTGAGGGGAATTACCAATCATGAGCATTGAGAATCTAACTTTAGCTCACTTTAGGCACTTTAGTCACTTTAGGCACTCTTTTAATTATAACATATTTCCAGATACCCTTTTTATGCAAAACAAACCCAATTTAAGAAATGATAAAATGAACATAAACATAGATATGACAACAAATTACAAGATTTTATCCCGCTGGCGGGGCCAAAAAACAAAGCCAATTCAAAGCCAATTCAAACCCAATCAAAGCCAATTTAAGCCAATTTTAAGGCCTGGCAAAGCCAAACAAAGCCAATTCAAACCCAATTTGACGAAAGGCAAAAAATGAATCCTTTTGCGTGGACAAAGAACTTTACAATGATATTAATAATGCTACTCGCGGAATTTACCACCCTTAAGGGTGCAAATTTCAAATGAAACAACGGTTATTTCAACAGGTCTATTGTAATTGCACTGATAATCAGCTATATTGGCGGCTTTATAGCTAAACTAACTGGAACGAAGTATACCGGACATTGATTGATATGATTTTAACACAAATATTGCACCCAAATTGCATTAAGATTCCTGTGGAAAACAATGAAAAGGAAGCCGCAATTACCGAACTTATTGATTTGCTCGATGCTAACGGGCTATTTTCAGACAGAGATGTGGCCCTGGAGGCGGTTCTGACACGTGAAAGGATACGAAGCACTGGAACAGGTGCTGGAATAGCAATTCCTCACGGCAAATGCAATGCCGTTAAGGAACTCATTATGGCGATTGGTATCGCCCACGAACCAATCGAGTTTGACAGCGTGGATGGAAAACCGGTAAAAATTCTCATTCTTTTGGTCTCCCCCGCTGACCAGACCGGCCCGCATATTCAGGCATTGGCCGGCATAAGTAGGGTGATGTTAAACGAAGAATTCAAACAAAAGCTTGAAAAAGCTGCCTCCGCTGATGAGATCTATAGACTGCTGGACGAAATTGAAAGCTAAAAGGCGTCCACCGACAGTGTTTAATTCATCAATTAAGATTGGCGATTCATTGTCAGTTGACTAATTCGTTGATTCCCAGAGAATCAGGCCCATTTCATAAGGATTAACAAGGTCGCTATGATTAGGCAGCACTCTTATAGCCACCCCATGTTGACCTGCGTTTTTGCAGGACATCGAGCCGGAAAACCAATGCTCTTCCTGCGTCTCGGCAGACTGTTCGTAATCCATTCTGATAGCCGAACCTTGCCTTATATTTCCCCATGTATCGACCGGGCCATAATAAAGCTCAACTGAAATATCTTTCGGGTTAATTTTCCCGAGTTTAACCAAAGTCCTGACGGACAATTTTGAGCCAACTTTTAATTGTGATTGTTTGGGATTCAGTTTTTTGTTACCGTCACCGTTGCTGACTTCCATTATGACGTCTTTTACAGCAAACCCAGGCCAGGCTTCATTCACTTCAGCCTTCCACTTTGAAAACTCCCTGGCTTTTGTGCAATCTGCTGCAGTAAGATAATTGTATTTAGCCATGGCAGGATTGTAGAACCTGCGTGTATAATCAGCAACCATCCTGTGAGTGTTGAACTGCGGCGCTATCCACTTTATGGAATTTTTTACCCTGCTTATCCAGGCCCGCGGTATTTTATCAGCAGAGCGGGTGTAAAACAGTGGGATAACTTCATTTTCTAAAACATCATAAATGGCCTGCGACTCTACCGCATCCTGATAATTACCGTCCTCATAGCTCTGACCGGCTCCAATAGCCCAGCCTCCTTCAGGCTTATATCCTTCGCACCACCAGCCATCTAAAGTGCTCATATTCAACGCACCGTTAACCGCTGCTTTCATGCCGCTTGTGCCGCTAGCCTCCAACGGTCTTCGCGGATTGTTAAGCCATATATCAACGCCGCGAAGCAGAATTCTTGCCATATCAATATCATAGTTTTCCAAAAATACCAGGCGTCGTTTAACATTGTACTGTTCCGCAAATTGAATAATGCGCTTTATAATATCTTTACCTTCCGAATCCTTCGGGTGAGCCTTGCCGGCAAATATAACCTGTACGGGTCTTTCCGGATTGGTTAGCATTTTCACAAGCCGTTCCGAGTCTCTAAGAAGCAGATTACCCCTTTTATAGCCTGCAAATCTTCTGGCAAAACCGATAGTAAGTATCTCGGGATCAAGGACCTCTTCGGCGTGGTTTATTTCAGTGTGGTAAGTACCTCTTCGTTCCATCTGAGTTTTAAGCCGATTACGTGCAAAAACTATCAACTGCTCTTTACATCTCTGATGTATTTGCCAGAATTCACCATCCGGAATTTGTTCGACATTATTCCAGAGTTGCTTATTCATAGCTTCATCGTCCCAATTCGGCCCAAGATACCTTTGATACAAAGAGTTCATCTCATCTGATAACCAGTTTTTAATGTGGATACCATTGGTAATCGGTATTATGGGCACTTCATTGAGAGGAAGCCCCGGCCAAATGCTACCCCATATACCTTGCGATATCTGACTATGCAGCTTACTTACTCCATTTGCAAAGCCACTCAATCGTAAGGCCAGGACTGTCATTTTGAACGTTTCACCATCATCATCAGGCAGAATCCTTCCCAATGACAAAAACTGTTTCCTATTGATGTCAAGCGTGGGGAAATAATCGCCAAAATATTTATCCATCAACTCTACATTAAATTCATCGAGCCCCGCTTTGACAGGCGTATGCATCGTAAATACGTTACCGGCTCTTGTTGCTTCAACGGCTTCATTAAAAGTAATATTTTGGGTACTCTTTATTTCACGTATTCGTTCTAATGCCATAAAAGCCGCGTGCCCTTCATTCATATGGCAGACGGTTGGCCTAATATCCATTGCAAACAGTGCTTTTAAGCCGCCAATTCCCAACATAATCTCCTGACGAATTCGCAATTCCCGGTCGCCACCATAAAGACTGCTTGTAATCATACGATCACCAGGGGTATTTTCAGGTATGTTAGTATCCATCAGATATAATTTCACATTGCCAACCGATACACACCATACTTGTGCCAAAACACATCTTCCTGGATAATCAACCCTGATTGTTAAGGGCAGACCATCTTCTTTCCGAACAAGCTCTATCGGCATACTATAAAAATCATTCTCGACATATTCCTCCCATTGCTCGCCGTTAATGCTCAAACACTGTCGGAAATACCCCTTCTGATATAACAGGCCGACACCAACGAGAGGAATGCCGAGGTCAGAAGCACTTTTAAGATGATCGCCTGCCAGAATGCCCAAACCTCCCGCATAGATAGGCAGACATTCATGAAGACCAAACTCTGCACTAAAATAGGCAATTATTGGCTTAACGGATTTCATACAGACCTGTTCATACCAGGTCTTTCTTTTAAGATATAATTTGAACTTTTCAGCAGAACTTTGTAAATGTGCCAGAAAGCCTTGATTTTCAGTCAGTTCATCCAATTTTTCCTGTGTAATACTCCCAAGCATTTTTACGGGATTATGGCCAGAATCCAACCATAAATTGCTGTCAACACGTTTGAACAGTTCTACATACTCAGGATTCCACGACCAAAACATATTCTTAGCAATAACCTCGAGATCCTTCAAGGCCTCAGGCAATGCAGGCAATACTGTGAAGCTACGGACACATGGCATTTTTATTTCTCCACAATGTAAGTCTTTAGTTTTACATATCTTAACAAATTAGAAAAATAGGGACTCTCCATTAGATACCCTCTGATTTTAATCGGCCAATCTATTGATTGTCTTTACCCTAAAAACAAAGTAATGACAAGTTTGGCGAGAAAGGAACGTCCGATATGACTTTATCTTAATGCAAAAAAATAAAAAAAGGCCTGAACAAACAGGCCTTTTATTTTTTGCTGCGTTGCACTCCTCCACAAGTGCCGTAAGAAAGCGTTCGAAAAGAACCCTTTACTACCAAGTGGGCAATCGTTACTTGTGTCCGAAAGTCCTATCGAGTAGGCTTTTCCGATCCATCAAGACCTGATTTCCCTGAGTACGGGTATCGGTTCTTTCAAACACATACTTCCTATACGAACACCGCAGGGGTTAGCCCGCAACAATCTTTTATATCAAATCAAAACCTAAAAGTCAATAAAATACCAATAAAATCCAAACTAATATCTTAAATCTTCTGCTTTTCTCTTTACTTGTTTTTCGGCTTTTTAACTATTTTTTCTAAAGCTAAATTCAAACTCAAAAAACATATTTCTATATTTGCCGTTTTTGCACTCAAATCGACAAATTACAAACCAGAACATTCACATGAAGTTAAGATTGTAGAGCTTATTTTTTACTGTCGGCGTTAATATCCTTACGCCGTTCGCAGCACAGCCCCGACAGACTTAGTGAGGCTTTCCACGATATCAGTCTCAAAGCCATCAACTCTCTGGTGTGTTAATGTGCCGTCTTCATCTCTATATCGCAGCGAAAAAGTGACACTTTTTTTGCCGGATGGAATACCTTTGCCCTGGTATATGCCAACAAATTGAACATCCTCAAGCTCAACGGTTGCTTTGTTGTTTACCGCCTTGATAATATCAGCCCAGCGGATATTATCATCGACGATAATCGAAAGGTCGCGCTGTATTGCCGGATATCTTGGCAGCGGCTTGACTTCTATTGCACCACTTTGCAAAGCTGAAAGCTGCTCATACTCCAACTCTACAGCGCAGGGTAAGATGTCTTTGAAATCATATTTATCTTTCAGGGCTTTCGAAATAATTCCTGCGGTTCCTATTGTTTGGGAGTTCACAAATATTTTAGCACCGGTCTGTGCCCAGATAAGCTCGGCAGGAGTAAAATCAATTTGCGCCTCCCTATCGATATTTCTTATGAGTCCTTCAATCACACCCCGCATATCTCTGAAATCACTGTCACAAACAAGGGCGAGTTTAGTCTTTTGAATCGGCAGCTTATCGCCCTGCTCATTGTTCGGTTCAAAAGAAAAAAACCGTTGCTCCATCCTCTTCTTTCGCAGCCCATCGCCCTGCTCATGATTCGGCACAAAAGTATTCGCAATCTCAAATATTTTGCAGGGCATATTTCCGGCGTTAAGATTTGTTTTCAAAACACCCAGCAAAGAACCAATAAGAGTCTGGCGAAGAAGATTTGCGCTTTTTCTGGATACGTCTTTTACTGCCAGATGTTCCTTCACATCATCCTTTGAGAAGAGTTCGGCAACAGAATTATCAATAAAGTCAACATTTATCGTTTCATAAAAGCCGCACCCGTTAAGATACGTTCCAAGGGACTCAATGAGCTTCTGACGGGTATCGACCGGTACGACTTCTATTTTGATTTTTCGCTCCGTAGGTACTTTGCTGTAGCCGTAAACACGGGCGACTTCTTCAATTAAATCAACTTCACGATAAACATCACTGCGCCAGGAAGGTACCGAACATATTATCAAATCATCCCTGCTTTGTGGTTTGAAATTTAAAGCAGAGAGAATTCTCAACGCTTCTTCACAGAGGATATCGATACCAAGCAGCTTATTTAAGCGTGAAAGCCGGAGTGTTACATCTTTCTTTTCCAGTTTTTTAGGATAAATATCAACCACGCCCTTCGCCGCTTTTCCGCCCGCGAACTGAGTTATCAGTTGTGCAGTACGTTTTGAGGCCCAGTCCACCATCTCGATATCGACGTTTCGTTCAAATCGAAATGCGGCCTCCGAAGGAAGAGTAAGTACACGGGATGTTGTACGAATACTGACCGGGTCAAAATGTGCGTCTTCCAGAAGGATTGTGGCGGTTGTCTCGCCAACCTCGGTATCGAGTCCGCCCATAACACCAGCAATACCTACAGGGACTTGTGAATCGGCGATAACCAGCATATCAGTATTAAGATCGCACTGCGTACCATCGATACTGGTTAAACGTTCGCCGGCACGAGCTTTTCTGACTATTATTTTACTATCATTAATCTTTGCATAATCGAAGGCATGTGGCGGCTGGCCGGTTTCCATCATTGCGTAGTTGGTAGCATCCACAACATTATTGACACTTCGCACCCCAACGGCTTCAAGCCGTTTTCTGAGCCAATCCGGAGATTGAGCCACTTTGACACCGTCAATAATCCGGGCGGTATATCGGCCACACAAATCCGGCTCGCCAATTTCGACACTGACAAATTCCGCAGCATCTTTGTCCAGCTCGTCCAGCTCAATATCTGACATTTTAAGCTTCTTACCCGTCGCAGCTGCTAACTCACGGGCAATACCTATATAACCCAGACAGTCACCGCGATTACTGGTTATTTCAACATCGATAACCACATCGTCATCAAGAAGCTCTATTCCCTCGCAAGGAAATCCCAGGTCGCTCAGTATCTCAGCAATTCGGTCGGCACCAAGGCCGGTTTCGATATAATCACTTAACCAATTCAGTGAAATTTTCATAACAAAAGCACCGTCGAAAAACAAAACCTCATTTTTGGCAATAACTTAACCTCCAAAGCGACTTCTGTCAACCCTATTAGAAGTAGACCAGATTTGTATAGTTCAAAGAGCAGTAAGGATACTCATCAGGGCGGTTTTAATATCGCAAAGTAGAATAACACAACCGCTTTCGAGATAAACCGGGAGCTAACTCAGACTTCAGCTTTTGTTTTTAGCAATCAGCAAATCCACCGCCTTTTTAATGTTATCTACCGTAGAGATTAAGAACAGCTCATCACCTTCATTGATGACCTGCTTGCCCCTGGGTATTGAGAATTCTTCTGTTTTTTTATTATATACCGCAATGAAGACACACTGCGACGGGAAGTGGTGACTTCCTACAATGTCCTGAATGCTCTTACCGGCGATTTTTGCATGCTCAGGTACAATAACCAAAAATATATCCGCCTTGCCTCCGCCTATACTGGTTATCCTTCGAACCTGAGGATTTTCTATATCCATCATTATCTGGCCGACCATCAGGTCGGTCATACGGACAATCGAGTGTACGCCCGCCACTATATAAGCATGTTTATATGCGGGGTCTCTCATCCTGACTATGATTTGAGGCACCTCGAAACTTTTGGCTAAAATTGCACAGGCAAGGTTGTCGGCATCATGGCCCGTTGCAGCAACTAAGACATCAGCCTTGCTTATGCCCGCCTCATTCAAAGCTTCGATGCTCGTAGCGCTTGCGTTAATCGCAACAACTCCTGTTTCGGCATATAACTTGTCACAGGTCTCCTTGTTCTGCTCAATTAATACCACATCATGCTTGTTATCCAGTAACATGCGAACAAGCCCGCCTCCAACCATTCCGCCCCCAGCGATAACAATATACATTTTTTATTACCTCCAATTATGGATAATATTCTAATTGATTGTTACTTTGACCATTTATCTCCAGGCTTTCCCTGAAAACAAAAGCAATACCGGCAATATTTCCAGTCTTCCTGCAAGCATACCAAAAATATACGTTAGTTTAACAACAGGATGAATATCTATCATATCCGGGCCCGAGATATAGCATGGGCCTATATTACCCATTGCGGAAAACATCCCTGAAAATGATGCCCAGGGGCCATGATTTGAAAACAGAGCGGTAATTACACCTCCAAAAAGCAATAACGCCATCCATGTAAAAAACAAGGCGGCTATCCTATGCGCTTCTTCCTCGGGTAATATTTTTCGGTCGATTATCAATCCCGTAGATGCCTTGCTGGAGGTTCTCAGCTTGAAAATCTCTCTAAACATCAGCCTATTAAGTATAGCGATGCGTAAGACCTTAAAGCCGCCCGCCGTTGAACCAACACAACCACCGATAACCATCATAACCAGAAACAATTGCTTAGCCGCAACACCGAAAAAATCAGAGCTTATATTCATCGTGGTAAAACCGCTCGTTGTGAGGATAGAAATCACCTGGAATAAACTGTGTCGAAATGAGCGTTCAAAATCGACGAGGTCCACAGCGACACCACGCATGAAGAGGGCTTCAAAAGCGCCTGTCCTGTATAGACGCTCAATCATAATGATAATTACAAAAACAGCTATGAGCCGCCACCAGTATCGAATTTCAACATTATCCCATAGGGCCTTAAAATCTTTCGTCAAGATACGATAATGAATCAGAAAGTTGATACCACCTAACATCATTATTAACGCCAGAGTATATTCTATCAACCTGTAATGGGGATGGCCTGTCTGATAGTAGTATCCGATGCTGCTGTCATAAGGTGAAAATCCACCTGTTGCAACCGAGGTTAGGCCGTGACAGACGGCATCGAAAACCGGCATTCTTTCGATAGCAAGAACGACCACAGCTAATAACGTTAAAACAACATAGATCGTCCAGATTATTCTAATAGTATGGAATAATCCCGGAGCAGGCCTGCGGGAGGAAATCTTATGGCTTTCAGCTCCTATGATATGATGAGCCCCTCCGGCCTGAAATGTCAGCACTAAGAAAAAGGAAAGTATGCCTATGCCGCCCAGCCATTGAGTAATTGCCCGCCAGAAAATTAAGCTCCTCGGCATTTTATGCAGCTCTGAAAATATTGTTATGCCGGTGGTAGTAAAACCGCTCATAGCTTCAAAATAAGCATCGAGGTAATTTGATCGTGCCGCGATTACAAAGGGCAAGGCGCCGATTGCCGAGACAATAAGCCAACTGAGAGCGCATATAAGCATAGAGCCGGCCGGATTAAGAGCCGCCGGTTTAAACTCATGGCGTAAAATCATTCCGAGTGAAAATGAGATTAACGATGCAATAACGAAAGAGGCTGCAGTAATCACGCCGTCACCCTCTTCTCCCCCCCAGTGCACCAGAACGACTATCAGAGGGAATAAAAGAATAAGGCCTAATATCTCCAGCAGATTACCAATAAAATGCAATATGCAACTGATTTGTCGAAATCCGTTTCTCATTCACAGCTCCATAGTTTCTCAACACCGCTGGTCGGCCTTGTTATTGAATTATAATGCAGGTAGAGACTTTTGCAAGCTATTTAACCGGCCAATATCAAAGCCGACCGGACAAAAGATTTGTAATGGCCAAATTTGGTCTTTTGTTTTTTTTGATTTTTCCTTATAATAATAGAAATTAATCTGCGTTAAGCAATTTGAGGAGAAACGAAATGAAGAAATACAATGTAATTACTTTGATTGTTCTTTGCCGGACTGCATAAATAAATACATGGAGCAGTGCACAATGGACGATATCGAACGATTTGAACAACTTATCAATGCCGGTTATTGCTGTATATCTATTGTTAGCCATGAAGAAAACTACGCCCTGGAAATCATACAGAAGGCGGCACTTGGTGAAAAGCGTGGTATGTGGATATGGTCCGTTGCCGGGGGCGTCAGAGAAGGCCTGCTTTCCGACAGCCCTTTCATAGCTGATACTGAATCCCCCGCCGCCGGACTTCGCCACCTTGCCGATACAAGGGAAGAGTCAATTTGTGTAACTCTCGATCTTGCTGAGCATCTCAAAGCAGGCCTGACGCTGCGGGCATTGCGTGACCTCATTGACTGTTTCGGGAAGAACGGTAATACACTCGTTATGATTGACAGCACCGATAAACTGCCCGAAGTCATACAATCATACGCGAAGCCTTTCGAAATTTCTTTGCCGGACCGGAATGAATTGAAAGATATCGTTCGCAGGACATTGCGGCGTATTCACCGTAAAACACCAATTGAGATTGGTATCTCACAAAAGGGTCTGGAAACAATCGTTCGTAATCTTCGCGGCCTTACACGCCGTCAGGCTGAACGCATTATTATCGATACCGTCGCCGATGACAGACGCTTCGATGACAACGACATAAACCGTGTCATTGCAAGTAAACGGCAGATGATTCAACGTGGAGGTTTATTGGAGTATATCAAAACACCTCTGGATCTGAGTGAAATCGGCGGTATGAGGCAACTTAAGAAATGGCTCAACCAACGTAAAGACGCATTTAGCTCCAAAGCTATGGAGTTTGGCCTTGAAGCTCCCAAAGGCGTGCTGATGCTCGGCGTCCAGGGCGCAGGAAAAAGCCTTTGTGCCAAAGCCATAGCAACCGCCTGGCACCAGCCGCTTTTGAGAATGGATCCGGGCGGTTTGTACGCAAGTTTTATTGGTGAATCCGAACGCAATCTCCGGGATGCGCTGCGGCAAACCGAAATGATGTCGCCGGTGATTCTCTGGATTGATGAAATCGAAAAGGCCTTTGCTTCGGCCGCCAGCCGAAGCGCAGACGGCGGCCTTTCACAGAGAATGTTCGGCACTTTACTGACCTGGCTTCAGGAACGCGAGGCACCTGTATTTGTTGTCGCTACCGCCAATGACATCGAAGCCCTGCCCCCCGAGCTTCTGCGTAAAGGACGATTCGACGAGATATTCTTCGTTGACCTGCCTAATTATGAAGTTCGAATAGAAATATTTGCTATTCATATAATAAAACGTAAGCGAGATCCGAGCAAATTCGACTTAAAAGCATTGGCTAAAGCCTCTGAAGGCTATAGCGGCTCTGAAATAGAGCAAGCCATAGTATCCGCTCTGCATCAGGCGTATTCTGACAAAGCCGGCTTAAGTACAGCCCGGATAACTTCGGCCGTGAAGGCTTCTCCGCCGCTTACTGTAACATTAGCCGAAAAAGTTCAATGCCTGCGAACCTGGGCCGAGGGAAGATGTGTTCCGGCTGATTGAAAATTAAACCGGCAAGCTTTGGGCTTTTATCTTTTTGATTTTCTCTTATAATAGGCATGCTAATGGAGCTTAATTGATTTTTGAAGGATACCTGTTATGGTTAAAAATGGCCTGTTCACTTTAATAACTGTCTGCTTAATTGTCAGCCTTTTACTATCCGGCTGTGTGGAACGCAAACTGACAATCAACACCGAGCCGCAAGGGGCATTAGTTATATTAAACGATGAGGAAATCGGCACCTCACCTGTTACTGTCTCGTTTGAATGGTACGGTGATTACTGGGTCAGAATAAGCAAAGAAGGCTACGAAAGCTTAAACACTCACCGCCCCTTAAAAAGGCCCTGGCACGATATCCCTCCATTTGATTTCTTCGCGCAAATAATCAATCCGAACAGAATCGTCGATTCGTATGAATGGACGTTTCCACTTGAATCCAAAAAGCAAGTCAGCCGGGAAGAACTAATCCAGGCCGCCGAGAAACTTGAGAAACAACTCCGGTAGGATTTGATTTAGCAAAAAAGTCGTAAAAGCAATATATGAAATCCCCTGCTCAGAGAATTTCATGGCTGTGTGCTCGGTATGATATTAAACGAGATTCTCGCGGTACCATTCTATTGCTTTTTGAAGACCTTCACTAAACGTCACTTTGGGCTTGAAGCCGATTGTTTTTTCAGCCAGAGTAATATCGGCCAGGGAGTGCTTTACGTCCCCGGGGCGCGATTCAGCGTAATTCGGCTTAACGTTATTACCTGTGGCATCATTAATCATAGCGATAATCTCATTGACCGTTACGGCCAAGCCACAAGCGATATTGATAACCTCGCCTTTAGTCTGTTTGGCTCTTGCGGCAAGTAAGTTGGCCTGAACGACG
This sequence comes from Planctomycetota bacterium, assembly GCA_014384025.1. Classification (GTDB taxonomy): domain Bacteria; phylum Planctomycetota; class Phycisphaerae; order Sedimentisphaerales; family Anaerobacaceae; genus NIOZ-UU13. The sequence goes on from JACNGQ010000027.1 coordinate 12,044, forward strand.
TTGTCAACATACGTAAAGTCGCGGCTCTGCCGGCCATCGCCATAAATCACAGGCGGTTCATCTTTTAATATGGCTGTGACAAAAGCCGGGGAAGCGGGTGCATATTTACTTTTTGGGGCCTGTTGCGGGCCAAAGAAATTGAAATACCGAAGGGGAAAAGTCTCAAAGGCGGAAACCCGATAAAAAAACGAGCAGAAAAATTTGCCAAAGAGGTTTTCAAACGCATAAAGGGGAAGAGGCCAAAGGCTCAAAAGCTCTACCTTCGGTA
>JACNGQ010000024.1 GCA_014384025.1 Planctomycetota bacterium
TTTCCGGATTTTAAGAAAGTGTAAATATTGTTTAGGAGGTAAAAAAAATGAAAAGTTTCTGTTGTATTTTGGTTTTTTTGTTCGTGATAGCCCCCCTTGCCTTGCAAGCCGGTGAGCCGATTTTCATCCCTGTCAAAATTGACGGCCCTGCTCACGATCCCGCCAATAACAGTTATTGGTTTGGTCCATTTTGTGAGTGCTGCAGTGTTCTGGATGTAGATGGAGATGGTGACCTTGATATTGCTTCCGGCAGGAACTGGTATGAGGCGCCAAATTGGACCAAACATGCCAACTATCGTGACGGGGCGGAGACTAACGGCCCGGAGACCGACGACAACAGCGAGTTTGCTATGGACGTCAATTTTGATGGGAGGGTGGATATTGTCAGCTCCGGGTGGATGTTTATGAAGGGAGCATTTTGGTACGAGAATCCCGGCGACAACAATGCTGTCTGGAAATCCACAAGAATTCACATGGCTCTGAATATGGAAGGGGTAATCCACGGAGATATTGATGGTGACGGTGATGATGATATCTTATGCAATCACTGGTCCCTGGTCAAAGGCCAAGGCATGACATGGCTTGAGCATATCGACAGAGAGCCATGGTTCGTAGAACACGTCGTTGGTACACAGGGTGATATGCACGGCAATGGCCTGGGCGACATTAACGGCGACGGTCGAACCGATATTGTGACTCCGGTTGGCTGGTATGAGCAGCCGAGACGTGCGACGGACAAGCCCTGGAAATTTCATTCCGACTATAAATTCGAGCCTGCTCAGGGTAGAGGTGGCGCTGCTTCGCATCCTATCCTTGTGCATGATGTCGATGAGGATGGTTTAAATGATATTATAATAGGTTCTTCTCACGCATACGGCTTAGCATGGCTGCAGCAGAAGGTTGGCAGAGATGGCAAACGCACCTTCACAACCCACTGGGTCGAAACCGAATATAGCCAGTTTCATACGATGGAGCTCGGCGATTTGAACGGTGACGGCAAGGCTGATTTGGTTACCGGTAAGCGTCTTTTTGCCCATCATGGCGGTGACATCGGGGCTTTCGAGCCGTTGTATGCTTTCTGGTATGATATCAAAGGCGGTGAGTTTGAACGGCATGTCCTTTCCTTTAACCATTTACCGCAATACCCTGATGAAGAAGGAATCAATCCGCCGCCTAATTATGTGGTTAGTGTTGGAATGAAGCTTAACATTGCGGACATGAATAAGGACGGAAAAAATGACATTATAATCGCAGGAAAAGGTGGTCTCTATGTGTTTTTCAATCACGGTTTCCCAACAACACCACCCCATGAACACAAACTGCCGCCTCACGAGACGTATCCCACATGGAGGTCATGGCCTGAATATGGAGTACTGTTTAACGGCAAGGACTTTACCGGCTGGAAAGTGCCCGAAGGTGATAATGGTCATTGGAAGGTCATTAACGGCTTAATCGATTACGATGCGATGTCTGAAGCTAAGGGTAACAAGAGTCTCTGGACCGAAGAATCGTTCGGAGACTATACTCTCCACGTCGAATGGCGTTTCAAACGCACATCCGGCCTGTATCCGATGCCTACTATTCTGCCCGACGGTTCGCTCAAGACCGACACCGAAGGTAATGTAATTAAAACTCCGACGCCAAACGCCGACTCCGGCATCCTGATTCGAGGCACAAGCGGCGGCCAGGTAAACTTATGGTGCTGGCCAATAGGCTCCGGTGAACTCTGGTCGGTTCGAAATAACAAGACACTACCGACGGAACTTCGGGCTGCGGCCGTACCGAAAGTGCGAGCCGATAATCCGGTGGGACAGTGGAACTCGATGGATATCACTATGATAGGGGACAAGGTAACGATAATGCTTAACAGCAAGATAGTAATCGAGAATGCTCAAATACCCGGCATTGAGGAGAAAGGCCCTATAGGTTTACAGCATCATGGTGGTATCGACAAAAAAACAGGTAAACATGGCCCGGCTTCCAGCCTGGTGCAGTTTAAAAATATCTGGATAAAGCGGCTCTAAACGGCAATCGAAAGATCGAGTGTATATTTCAAAGGAGAAAATCACTATGCGAAGGGTTATAATAACGCTGATGACAATAATAGTCTCTTTTGTCGTTTTGGGCTGCGCAGGGCCGACCGGTACCAAGAGATTTGTCACACTGTTTAACGGCGAAAATCTCAACGGCTGGCTTACCGGGCCTGACAACGCCTGGATTGTGAAGGACGGCGAACTTACAGTCAGACGCGATATGGATGGCAAGGAGCATAACTACGACTATCTCTGGACCACGGAAAAGTACGGTGATTTTATCCTCGATCTGGAGTTCAAAGTCATCGAAGGTACCAACAGCGGCATCTTCTTCCGCACCTCGGATTTGAAAGATCCTGTTTATACCGGTATCGAAATCCAGGTGAGCAACTCATACGGCAGGAACAGGCTCAGCAAGAATGGTACCGCCGGAGCGATTTACGATTGTCTTGAACCGACAAAGAACGCCATCAATAAGCCGGGCGAGTGGAACCATTGCATACTTACCTGCAAAGGCAGCAGCATCAAGGTCGTGCTCAATAATGAGCAGGTCATCGATATGAATTTGGATCTTTGGACAACTCCGCATAAGAATCCGGATGATACGGATAACAAGTTCGGCCGTGCCTTGAAAGATTTTGCCCGAGTCGGCTATATAGGTCTTCAAGACCATGGCCAGCCTGTTTGGTATCGCAATGTGCGTATTAAGCGGCTCTAAATATCAAGTTTCAAAGGAGAGAATCACTATGAGAAAGATATTACTCTCGCTTATAACAGTAATTGTCTCTGCCTCCGTGTTGGGTTGCTCCGGTTCTTTGGAAGCGGTTGGGGAAGGTAAAGGTTGTTATAGCGTTGCGCCGGACAAACATGGAGTTGTTCTAAATAATCCGGCCGGAAAGACAATCTTTCGTTATATGACTGTAAAGCCAAAAAAGACAAATCTGGCCGCCAGCAGCGTTTGCTGTTTTCATCCGCTCAATACGCCTTCAGGCGAGCGATTGACCGATCTTGCCCCGGGCGACCATCACCATCATCGCGGTGTCTTCCTTGCCTGGCATACGATGGATTTCAGGGAAAAAGCCGACTTCTCAAATTTAGGCCCAAAAGGTCCAACTTATGGATGGAACATCAGCCGTGCCGATTTCTGGGGCTGGGGGGAGTTCGCACCTACCCATGGAAGAATCATCAAGAACCGCGAAGTTCGGCTGGCAAAGGCAGATGATAAAGGAGCTGATTTAAGGATTCATAACGACTGGGTAACCAACGAACGAGTAATGATGACCGAACATACTTCGGCAAAAGTTCGTGAACAGGATGGAGTCTATGTCATTGACCTGGATTACCGACTTACTCCGAAGCTTGACCTGACATTGAACCATACGGCTTTCGGTGGATTCTGCGTGCGTGCAAGGAACGATGGCGATTCCTATTACGCCACCGATGAGGGAAAAGTACAGCTCCCTGACCCGCACTATTCAGTTCCGGAGCTGAACTGGCCCTCCGAGCAATGGTATGACTACACCATCAAACTTGATAACGGCAAAACAATTGGTGTCGGTGTTATCGATCACCCGGACAATCCACCGGCGACCTGGCACAATCCACGTTATGTCTGGATGGTAAATCCGTGTATCGCAGCTGCTGAACCGGTGAATGTGAAAAAAGGTAAAACTCTGCGGCTTCGTTACCGTCTTGTTGTTCATGATGGCCCAACACCCAAAGATATGCTCAATAAGCTCACGGGCCGCTGGTAATCTCATTAATTAGAGTCACACTATAAATAAAAATCTGGAGTAGCCCATGCGAAATTTAATTATGCATGTCATTGCTGTTTTAATGGTTTTGCCTTTAGCAGGCCCATCATGTTTTGCTGAGGTAATCCAATTGAGCGAACACGTGTCGTTGATTCCGGGACCGGTCAACGGAGTGGACATAGAAAAAGACAATGCTCACATGGTCATCTACGGCGATGCGGAAGGGAGACTCAAAAAGGCTGATATGGTGCTATTCACCCACAGCAGACGTGATGTTGTCTGGGCCGGGCGAGAGCTTGTGGAAAACGGAGCCATTGCCGTCGTACCTGAAGCGGATGTGGAAAAGTTCAATAATGTCGAGCGTTTCTGGAATGACTTTACAAGCCGACGGTTTCACGATTACGCTCAACAGGGAACTAAAATATTGACTAAATCCCTGAAGATTGGCCGAGTTGTCAAGGCTGGTGAAAACTTTTCCTGGAAAGGAATACCGATTAAAGTTATCGATACACCCGGTTATACACGCCATGCACTCACGTATTTCATCGAGATCGACGGTCTAAAATATGCGTTCGTTGGGGATATTATCTATGGCAAAGGAAAACTATTCGACCTGTACTCCTTGCAGGACGCTGTCAAAGAAGCAAGTATCGGCGGCTATCACGGCTGGGCGGGCCGAATGGGCGACCTTATCAACAGCCTGCAAAAAGTAGCTGCCCAAAAACCCGACATTCTCATCCCAGCACGTGGACCGGTTATACGCAGGCCCACCGAGGCGATCAATCTTTTGATACAACGACTCCAGTCAGTATATGAAAACTACCTGTCCATTAGCGCTGGCCGATGGTATTTTTATAAAAACTATGATATTCTGGCACGGCGCGTCCTTGGTCCAGACTACAGGGTCAACTGGATGCCCTGGGCGGAAGTGATTGAAGAAAAGCCGCCCGATTGGATTGTACCAATCAACAACTCACGGCTGATTATATCCAAAGACCGCTGCGGATTCCTCATCGATTGCGGCAGCCGCCGGATAATCGAAAAAGTTATTGAACTTAGAGAAGCCGGAAAACTCACCGAACTCGAAGGTTTGTTTATAACACACTATCACGATGATCATACGAACGATGTTGCCGCCTGTCTCGCTGAGTTTAACTGCCCTGTTTATGCAACAGCAGGACCCTCTGTCGATATCCTCAAACACCCCGAGAGATATCGTCTGCCCTGCTTGACGCCTAATCCTATTTCTGAAATTAACATCATGCCCGAGGCCCATAAGATGCGATGGAAAGAATTCACATTTACATTTTATGATTTCCCCGGCCAGACTATCTATCACGATGCACTCCTCGTCGAGAAAGACAACGCAGAAAAAATCTTCTTCATCGGCGACTCCTTTACACCATCAGGAATCGACGACTACTGCCTTCTCAATCGCAACTTGCTACACGAGCAGATGGGCTATTTCTATTGCCTTAACCTGCTGAAAAAAATCCCGCCCGGAACATTGCTCATAAACCAGCACGTAGTTGAGCCCTTCAGCTTTAGCGACAGACAAATTGACCTCATGACAGCCACTTTGACCAAACGTAAAGCACTCCTTGCCGAACTCTTTCCATGGGACGAGCCCAATTATGGTATAGATGAACGATGGATACGCTTCAGCCCCTATGGTCAGAAGGTAAAACCCGGTCAGACCATTCAAATCGGCTTAAAGGCATTCAATCATTCCGACACCTCTCACATGTTCTCGGTCTCCCTTAACCTCCCCGCGGGATTTGATGCAAAACCTACAACTGCTTCTGTCACCATCCCTTCGCAAACCGAGAAGCAGTTTGAATTCAGCATTATAATTGGTACATCAATTGCCCCGGGAACATATGTTCTAACTGCTGAAGTGCAATTAAAGCAATGGAACCTGCCCTGCTGGACAGAAGCAATTATCGAAGTCGAATAGCATGTTTTTGAGTGGGTATCTTAAAAAATGCTAATGTAATTTCCCATCTTTAAACGGCTAAACATAATTTATTGTCTTTTGCTATAATAGGCTATTCCAGCAAATCTATTTAATTATGACTTCCTGCACGCCCGCCGACTGCTCATCTTTGAGCATAATTTCGATTTTAATGCTGGTAGTTTTCACCGGTTTAAATATTACCTCATTGAAGGTGTCCTTTTCTGTGGAATAGGGATAGCTGTTTTTTGCCGGCCTGAAGTTGCCTTTGGCGTCGCGATAAAACACTTTCCATGATTTTGGAACAGAGCATTGTCCTCGGCCTATGTCGTCAAACCAATAAACTTTGACACTGGATATGTTATGTTTTTCATCCCAGTCAAACTGAATCCATTCGGTTGTGCCCTTATGAGGCCAGAAGTCCAGTTGAAGTACCGATGAGTCGGATGAGCTTTCCGGCAAAATCTGGTCTTTTATTGCGTCCAGAGATACATGTACGAATGATGCCGTGGTTTTGCTTAGGTATGTCAATGTATCTGCCGGCTGGGGCCGGGCAGCTTCGGCTTTTCGAGCCGGCCAGACCGTCATCTCGCCTCGACCGCGATGAGCCCAGGCGTAATAAGGAATAGCCATAAACTGCTTTTCCTGAGCTGGGAAAATATCGCCGTTATTTGTGCGTTTAACCAGTTGTGCTTTGCCAGTAACCACCATAACACCATTTAAGAGGTCCGGCTTGTATTCGGCCCTAAGCCCCGAATCGTCCGGTATCATCAGATTCAATACCTTGCCGTCATTGTCAGGCCATTCAAGGCAAAAAACTATCGGCCCTCGTTGAAGAGCCACCTTGCCCCGATTCTCTTTGACGTTCTGATGGGCGATAACCCGGCGGATTGGCATCGGCAGAACCAACTCGATCGTGTCACCTTTATGCCATTTACGCTCGATGCGAGCAAAACCTTTCTGGATTTTAATAGCCGCTCGTTTACCGTTAACCTTTAGCGCAGCTTCCTCATATCTGGTCTTCTGGTATTCATATAGATTACTCGGCACGGGCTGATTCTGAGCCCAGCCGGGGATACGAACATAAATGGCAAACGTGTCGCTTTTGTCCGGCTCGACATTGATGTTAATTATACCCTTCCACGGATACTGTGTTTGTTGTGTCAGTTTAACTTTATTGTTTATAGTCTCAATCGTGCTCTCGCCGCTGATAAATAAGTTCACATACACATCATTGTCCTTATAGGCATATGTGTAACCCGGCACCGATGGAATAAAACGAGCGACATTCGAAGGACAGCACGCACAGCCAAACCACGGGCTTCGAGCATGCTGACCGATGGATTGCAGAGGATTAGGATAAAAGAAAAGATCGCCTTTCATCGAAATTCCCGATAAAGCAGCATTGTACAGCACTCGTTCGAGAACATCGATGTACCTGGCGTCATTATGCATTAAAAACATTCGATGGTTCCAGAGAATATTGGCTATAGAGGCACAAGTCTCACAGTAGGCGGTCATATTTGGCAGCTCATATGATGAGCCGAAACCCTCATGTCCGCCGGCTGCTCCAATACCTCCGGTGATATATAATTTAGTTCCGACGACGTCTTTCCAGATAGCGTCAATCGCCTCGATATATTCCATGTTCCCGGTCAGCGCCGCGACATCCGCCATGCCCGTATATAGATAAGCGGCACGTACTGAATGCCCCAGAGCCCTGGTTTGCTCAGTGACCGGCTTGTGGTCCTGACTGTACTGGCCATAAAGCCCGCTGTCACCCTTCGGGCCACGATTACCATCGCGTCCCCGCTGGTCTAGAAAAAACTTCGCCTGGCTCAGATACTTCTGGTCACCGGTGGCACGATACAATTTACACAGCCCAATTTCGATTTCCTGATGTCCCGGCGGGTCGGTTCGCTTGCCCGGGTTAAAAGTATCGCAGATTAAGTCTGCGTTTTGCGTAGCGATATTTAAGAAGTACTTCTTGCCGGTAACCTGATAGTGAGCTACAGCGGCTTCGTACATATGCCCAACGCAGTATTGCTCGTGAATGCTCTGAATGTTTGTCCAGAGTTTTTCCGGTTGGCGTTCGGGTACCGAGTAAAAAGTAAAAAGATATCCGTCTTCCCATTGGGCGGCATCCATGATCGTAATCAGCTTATCCAGGTATAAACGCATCATCGTCTCGGGATAGACTCGAAGCGAATACGCGGCGCCTTCCATAATTTTGTAAACATCCGAATCATTGAAGTATATCCCTTCGTGTTTACCTTCCAACAAACCGGCCGCCTTTTCGAAGTTTCTAATTCTCCCGGTCTCCTCACATTTCTGAAAAGCATAGGGAATAGTAACCTTCCGATTGGTCTCAAGTCGAGGCGTCCAGAAGTCGTCATTAACACGTACACTGTTAAAAGGTACTGGTTTGACATTGTAATCATGTTTCAGTTCGACCTTTTTCTCCCCTGCAAGGGAAAATACTATAAACAGATTAGATGTCACTATCACTGCGAGAATAGCTGTAAGTATTTGTTTTCGGTATAACATTTGAATCACCCTTCAATGATTGTCATTGTAATTAGTCTGTCGGCTGATGACACTATATGCATAGTTTACGCAGGTAAGATTGGAAATGTCAACTGAAAAGAACCTGCATGCATGATGGAGTGTGTACAAGTATTATTTATTAAGGGGTAAGTTACTTTTTGTGTAATCCTGGAGTACATACCATGATAGTAATAGTCCTTGAATTATCAGGCTTTTGTGATAATATCAAGTTATGAAATACATGTTACATATTGATATAATAGAAGAGAACAATGGAAGTTAAAATACAGGATTTGATGCTAAGCAGCGGCGTGAAATTCGGTACAAGCGGTGCTCGCGGCCTTGCCGATGATATGACGGATTTCGTCTGTTATGTATATACCAGGGGATTCCTGCAATACATGGAGTCTATTGGTGAAATCAGGAAGGCACAAACAGAGGTTGCTGTTGCAGGCGATTTTCGTCCGAGCACGGACAGGATCATGCGGGCTGTTCTCCGGGCCGCTGCTGATATGGGCTATACACCGGTAAATTGTGGAAAAATCCCTTCATCGGCAGTAGCACTTTACGGCATTGAGAAGAATGTCCCGGCAATCATGGTGACCGGCAGCCATATCCCGGCCGACCGCAACGGTATCAAGTTTAACAAGCCTTCCGGCGAGATTCTGAAGGCCGATGAAGCCGGTATCCGCCGGCAGTTGGTTGGCGTCGATGACGGCCTCTTTAAGAACGCAAAGAGTTTTTCGTCATCACTCGATGAAGAATGGACTTTGTCGAATAATGCTCAACGTATGTATGTCAGGAGATACCTCGATATCTTTCCGGGTGACTGCCTTAAGGGCAAGCGTATTGGGGTATATCAGCACTCAGCCGTTGGACGTGACATCATTTTGGAGATTTTCAAGGGTCTTGGCGCTGATGCGGTTGCTTTAGGCCGGACGGATACGTTCATTCCTGTTGATACTGAGGCGATTCGTCCTGAAGATGTTGAGTTGGCGGCGAAGTGGGCTGCGGAAGATTCCTATGATGCAATTATCTCTACAGATGGCGATAGCGACCGCCCGTTAATTGCCGATGAAAGAGGCCGTTGGCTTCGTGGTGATGTGGCTGGAATTCTCTGCGCAAAATATCTTGGCGCAGACTCTGTCAGCGCTCCCGTTAGCTGCAATAGTGCCGTAGAAAAGTCGGCTTACTTCAAAAGTGTCAGTCGCACACGAATCGGGTCGCCTTTTGTTATTGAATCGATGATTGATGCGAGTAAGGGCGGAGCAAAGGTGGCCGTCGGTTATGAAGCCAACGGTGGTTTTCTAACGAACTCCGACATCCCGCTGTTCGGAAAAAGTCTACGAGCTTTGCCGACACGTGATGCAGTTATACTCCATCTTTGTATTATTCTGCTTGCTGTAAGAGATGGCAAGAAGCTTTCCGAGCTTACTGCTTCTCTGCCCAAACGTTATACGGCAAGTGATCGTCTACAGAACTTTCCACAGGAAGACAGTAAGTATATTCTTGATTTATTCAGTTCAGGTAATGCTGTGAAAGATCAGGCTAAGGCCACTGATGTGTTTGGTAAGCTTTGCGGCATTTGTTTAGGTATTGACCGAACCGATGGCCTGCGCATGACCTTTGACAGCGATGAAATCGTACACCTGCGCCCTTCCGGTAACGCACCCGAGTTCCGTTGCTATAACGAGGCTGCTGCTGCGGATCGTGTCGTTGAGCTAAATTCTGCCTGTATGAAGATTCTGACCGTAATTAAACAGGATATCAACCAGTCAAGGTCAAAATAAAAACAATAACTGCCAGTGGTGATCTATTTAGAATTTAACCGATGTCAAATAAGAAATATAAAGAAGGTAAAGTTCAAATGAAGTCGAGAATGCTGGGACGTCGAGAGTTTCTCAAGACATTTGGATTCAGCATAACGTATATCTCGGCATACGGATGGGTCAAAAACCAAAGTGTGTTGGGAAACGAAAATCTTAACAGACCGAACATAATCTTTATTTTCAGTGACCAGCAGCGATGGGATACGGTCGGCTGCTACGGTTCGCCATTGTTCGATAACCTTACACCCAATCTTGACCTGTTGGCTCGTAAAGGTGTGTGTTTTGAGTATGCCTTTACATGCCAGCCAGTTTGTGGTCCTGCCAGGTCATGTCTGCAAACCGGGAAGTACGCTACTGAAACAGGATGCTACCGTAACGGAATATCTTTGCCTGAAAATGAAAAAACTATCGCTCATTGGCTGTCTGATGCTGGCTACGAAGTGGGGTACCTGGGCAAATGGCATTTAGCTTCTATGTCCAGAGTTCCCGGGCATAATGCAGACTATAGAACTAAGGCAATTCCGCAACAGCTACGAGGAGGCTATAGGGATTTTTGGCTGGCATCGGATGTATTGGAATTTACTTCACACAGCTACGATGGCCATATGTTCGATGGTGACGGCAACAAGCGGGAATTCCCAAATGATCGGTATCGCGTAGATGCACAAACCGACTGGGCATTGGAATACCTGGATAGACGGAATCGTAATAAACCTTTTTTCCTTTTCATTTCATATATTGAGCCTCATCACCAGAATGACCACAATCAGTTTGAAGGCCCGCGTGGTTCTAAAAAGCGTTTTGCCGATTATAAAATCCCAGGTGATCTGGCGGGTACCAAAGGCGACTGGCGCAAAGAGATGCCTGATTATTTAGGCTGCTGCTGGAGCCTCGACCAGAATGTCGGCCGCATACAGGACAAGCTGAAACAGCTTGGGATAGCGGATAACACATTACTAATTTACACATCTGATCATGGCTGCCACTTTAGAACGCGCAATAGTGAATACAAAAGGTCCTGTCACGACAATACAATCCACATTCCGTTGATTATTCATGGTCCGGGCTTTACCGGGGGAAAAGTGATAAGCAAACTGGTGAGTCTGATTGACCTTCCACCGACTGTGCTTCAGGCCGGTAATGTCCGACCGCCGGATTACATGAGAGGCAGGGCACTGCAACAGCTTTTAGATTCAAAGGCGGACGATTGGCCGAAAGAGGTCTTTGTTCAGATAAGTGAGTCTCAGGTTGGCCGAGCTGTTCGTACGAAAACATGGAAGTATTCGGTTCGTGCGAATAATAAAAATGGTGGACGCGATTCGTGCAGCGATGAGTATATGGAAGACAAGCTATACGACCTGAACAAGGACCCATATGAAAGGCGTAACCTTGTCGATGATCCCACATTGGCTGAAGTTCGGGCTAAATTGGCTAAAATCCTCAAACGCCGGATGGCGGCCGCAGGTGAAAATGAGCCTGCTATCGTACCATACATGAAATAACAGTACGGTCGAATCAAAGAGTAATCTTCTTTATGGAACAAATCTTGTCGAATGAAGGGTATTTCTAATGTGTAAAAAAATATTTCTTATCTCATTTGGATTATTGTTAATAATCAGTCCGATCACCGTTGGTTCTGCTACAAAGACATATAACATACTCGACTTCGGCGCAAAACATGATGGCAAAACACTCTGCACGCAGGCGATACAGAATGCTGTCGATCAATGCGCTGAAATTGGCGGTGGCACAGTTTATTTTCCTGCCGGAACATGGCTGACTGGAACGATTTACCTGGAAAACAACATTACCCTATTGCTTGATTCCGGTTGTTTACTGCTTGGCAGCAAAGAAAAAAAAGACTATGGCCGCCCTCATAAACTTAATGGTACAGAAGGCGAAACATTCAGTTATTGGGCAATCATCGGCGGTAAGAATCTGAAGAACATTGGGATTTGCGGCCGGGGTACTATCGACGGCCAGGGTTCAAACTTCAAATATAAAAACGGTCCAAGGCCGAAAAATATCTATCTGGAAAACTGCTCTGATGTTCTCATCGAAGGTATAAATATGCGCAGTGCCGGAAGCTGGATGCAGCACTATCGCCGGTGTGATCGCCTAACTATTCGTACTACAATCCGTCAAGTTCTTGTTTATTTTGCATGTTTTTCATGCGGCGATTT
>JACNGQ010000317.1 GCA_014384025.1 Planctomycetota bacterium
TAGAAGTGTACCGTTCTTATCTTCGAAGCCGGACATATCTTTCCCATCCAGAGACGGTTTGATGGGATGCATCAGGACAACTGCATCGAGGTCCTGTATCCAGATATAACCTTGTCCGTCTGCAAACCTAAAATCACCGCCAGGATCTTTGATCTTGGCAAAAGCAGCTTCCCCTTCAGCCGCAATCAGATTGGTTGCTGCAGTCACTTTCTCTTTAGCCAGCTTTGCTGTGAGCTGTTCTGCAAATGTTGTTGCCGTAAAGAGTGGAACAATGAGAATACCAAGAATGGTGACTAATGCTCTTTTGATCATGATTTCCTCCTTTGAAGGTTGATAAGTGTTACTATTGTGTTGATCGGCTTTTCAATAACCACCGATTTGCGCGTTACGGACTGGATATAACAAAACACTCATCAGTGTCAACCGGATTGCCTATCAAGCTTAGCGTTAGGAAGGCAACACACTGTATCCTGTTATATCATATGACGGTTAAATATATTGCATATGCGACATTAAACTGTCTTGCTATCCTCTCGCATGCATGAAGTACGCGCTGAGAACCTATAATATAGCCATATTGATACCCATATGACGACTATATTCAGTTTCGGGCAATGTTTTATGAAATATCTATTGACTTTATCAACGCCATCGATATATAACAAATGGCATGAAGGATGGAAAATTCTTTACTCACCCCATTCATGGTTGGCAGCGTCGGTATGAGGCTTTGCGTGCACTATTCGTTGAGCGGCTGCCTGCTGGCATTGTGGCAGACCGATTTGACTATTCTCCCGATTATGTTCGGTTATTGAAACACCAGTTTAGGCATGGCAAAATCGACTTCTCGGAACCTATCCCTGATAGCAAATTCAGACGTCGACGTGTTGCTCCAAAAGTGCGTGCCAAAATAAAAGATTGGCGGGAGCAAATGATTTCCGCTGGACAAATAGCTGAGCTGTTATCCGAAGATGGGATTGAACTGTCTGTTCGTACCGTAGAGCGAGTACTTCGAGAAGAAGGCTTCTCCAAGTTGCCAAGACGTACTCGGCTGCAGATCGGGATGACTGTGAAGGGTGCGAGCATTCCGGAAAAATCCAAAACGATCACCATAGGCGACATGGCTGATCAGAAGATCAATTCCTCCAACGCTGGCATTTTCGTCTTCGCGCCATTCATAGCACAATTAGGGATTGACAAGATAGTTAGATCTGCCGGGTTACCCGGAAGCAAGGTAATCCCTGCCATGAACTATTTCCTTTCCTTTCTGGCTATGAAGCTTATAGGAACTGAAAGGCACGCACATGTTGGTGATCATGCCTTTGACCCTGGTTTGGGCCTCTTCACAGGGCTGAATGTCATACCCAAATGCACGGCCATGTCTTCGTACTCCTATTCTCTTGATGATGTTCATCTTATTCGGCTCCAAAGAGCGTTCATCAAGCAGGGACAAAAACTCGGGCTATATGATGGGAAAATGGTGAACCTGGATTATCATACTATACCCCACTATGGCGATGAATCAGAACTGGAAAGGCATTGGGCAGGGGCACGGGGCAAGACCATGAAAGGGGCACTCACTCTTTTCGCCCAAGATGCAGAAACCAAGCTGATCCTTTATGCATCTGCCGATACCAAACGTTCAGAGGCGGATGACCAAGTACTCACTTTCCTTTCATTCTGGAAAAGCGTGTGTCGTGGAGTAAAATCTACTCTGGTATTTGACTCAAAGTTCACAACGTATGAGAACTTATCTGAGCTGAACCGTCAGCGTACAAAATTCATAACTCTTCGAAGACGAGGCAAGAGCCTGATAGACAACATCGACAAAATGGGGCCTTGGAAGAGAATTCATATTCCCCATCCTAAACGAAAATACCCAAATCCATTAGTATTCGAATCCATGATAAGCTTGAGGCACTATGTTGGTGAACTAAGGCAAATTGTAGTCAAAGGGAATGGTCATGAAAAACCAGCATTCTTGATTACAAATGACCTTGACATGCCATTGGAGATGATTGTCGGCAATTATTCGCGTCGATGGAGAGTCGAGAATGGTATTGCAGAGGCAGTTAAATTCTTCAATCTCAATGCCCTCTCATCCCCAATATTGATCAAGGTGCACTTTGACGTATTGATGACGATGGTTGCTGATACTCTATACACTATGTTAGCCCGGCGGCTGCGCGGCTTTGAGGATTGCGACTCCCCAAAGATCTATCGTCATTTCATACGCGGCAAGGGGACAATTATGGTAGACGATGGTGTCGTGAATGTTGTTTACCCGCGTCGTTCTCATAATCCGATTCTTAGAGCAGTATCATGGGACAATCTCCCATGCCATCTCCCTGGACTTCGGAATGCAAAATTGAGTCTCAGTTTTCAGTAGTGAAGCATCGAGCGCTGTTATATCTGGGTGACGCTTATAGCTCTGCGAAAATCGGTGATAAAGACAGCAATTCGGGACTTGATCGTAAAGGGCGAGTTGATCTATTCCTATGAGTATGGCGCCACCTATCTGGAAAGATCCTT
>JACNGQ010000085.1 GCA_014384025.1 Planctomycetota bacterium
AAAAGAGGTGCAGATCATCGCCCTGCTGTTCCTTAACAGGCACGTATGTGACGAATTTGCGTTTGCCTTCCAAGTCGAACGGCAGCGATCTCATATACACGTACCTGCCATCGCTCGATAATATATCAGGCAGCGCCACGGGCATGTTAAGACCCTGGATGTGAACCTGAAGATTTTCCTGCGTCATGGGGTCCTTATCATCGAGAATTGTCTCAGAGAGCTTCCTTCCCGTTTTAGGATCGAGACGCAGCAACCTTAGTCCGCCATCAAGGAACATCGAGCGGCCGGCAACGCAGTAGAGAACATCATTCTGCACTAACACACTGCCGTAAACCGGCCATACCGACTCGAGCTGATCGAAAGACATCATTCGCTTGTCTTCAGGTGCAGCACGATATCGCCACACGAGTTTGCCATCGCTTGCCTTCAGGCAGTTAATTTGGCCATCAGCAGATCCAAACAGCACACGACCCTGCCATATCGTCGGAGGTGAGTCAATACGACCGCTGGCCTTTAAGTTCCAAACCTGCTCACCTGTGATGACGTCAAGTGCATACACACTATGGTCATCGACAGAGGCAATGAACAACTTCCCATCCGCGACGACCGGCGCGCTGAGCTTGCCGCCCAGTTTGCTGCTCCATGTGCGCTTCAGATCCGTCGGCTGGACTGTTGTTTTTACAGCCCCGCTGCGCTCGGTATCATGTCGGAATGTCGGCCAATCCTCCGATTTTAAATATGATATCAGAGATGTCAGCGGTGCGCCGTAGGCGGGTCTACGCGTGAGCCGTTCTATTTCCGGCACCTCGCGACGCGGCTGCGCTGTTGTTGAGGGTGGTGCTACGGCGGAGAAACCGTAGAGCTTTGCCTCGATGTAACATGCGCATGGGTGTTGCGGTGCGTAAATCAGCCCATTGCAAGGCATAATGCCGTAATGGCAGGCACCCCGAATCCAGTGGTGACATGTCCAGTGTTTAGCAGCGTGGTCTATAAATTCAATGCCGGTTTGCGAGAACAGAAGGTACTTGTCAGTCGCTTTGGCCCGGTAACAGCGGTGGTGGAACCAGTGCGTCTCCACATCAGGGGCAAACTCGCTCTTCACTTCGCCTGTGTACAGGTCATGACCGGTCATAGTGCCCGAGCCGGAACCTTGAGCCACGGCACCATTCCATACCAGTCCCCCGGCAACGATGATGTCGTCCGGCGTACCCATATGTCCACATGGATGGTGCGGCACATGCCACAGCATCCTGCCGTCTTTAACCGATAGAGCAAACATTGTAGTAGTACGATCCCTGGGTCTGTCGATGTTGACCTGCCCGCTGTACAGAACCACGTCGTTGTACAGTACCAGAGTGGTGCCACCAGAGCTACGCATAGCCTCTTTCTTCGGCAGTGGCTCCGATGCCCACATTGACTGTCCCGTACGCCGGTCAAGGCACCTAATATTTTCGCCATTATGGAAAACGACGCACTGGTCATTGGCAGCTAACGACAGCGAGAGCAGCTCTGATTTCTCCTTCCAGAGCACCTTACCCGAGTCAACATCAACCGCCATGATCGTTCGTGGCGCCTGTGTCCATAGTGAATTCGTGACGTCATTGTTCATTTCGGTCAGCGTAGTGTAGCGTTTTCCCGGATCGCTCCGCAGAGGCTGGCCTTCCTTAGCGACTGAAAGAATCAGTAAGTCATCGAAGCAGAGGATTTCCTCTGTCGCCTTTGTACCTTCGTAGGTGCGGATTGTCTTGCCTGTGGCTGCGTCCAGCGCAGACAGCGGTGCATCGATGCCCAGTGTAATGTAAACTCGGTCACCCACTGCCACCAAACGGCGAGCCAGGAGCTGTGGACCACTCTTGAGTCGCCAAAGATGCGGATGCCAGAGTTCAATCTTCCGTTTCCAAAGCAGCTTACCATTGAACGCATCGCGTGCAATCAGTCGCCACTTCGGGGGGAGTAAGAATGGATGCCCGAGTGGCTTCATCAAAGATGTAGAAGAGACGCCCATTCGCAGAGACGACCGCGCTGACGCTCGACATGTGGTCGTGCTGCCGCGAGTAACGCGGCCCGGCCACCCACTGGTAACGGCTTGGTGGTTCAATTACGCTGTCATGGGCAACGGCATTGTTACTGGGATCGTGCAGGTAGTGCGTCCACTCATCGATCTCCTGCGGCCAGGACTTCACCATCTTTGTCCATTTGCCATCTTTCTTAGTATATGCCACACCATTAGGACACAGCACGCGCATAACTTCGGCGTCCGATACATCACCGAGATTCTCGGAGACGACAAGATTGACTGAGTTGTCGATATAAGGCAGACGGTCGCCAGACCATAGCTCAACGAAGATATTTCCGTATTGCCCAAGCTCCTGAATGTGCTTGCGGGCAGCGGCGACATTTTCCAAGTTACGGTCAAGACCGTGGACGATATAGCTGTCATTGGCTCGCAGCGCGGAAGTGAGCCTCCCTTGACCACAACCTATATGGATTATCAGGCCGCCCTTGACACCGGTCTCATCCAAGATATGCCTGGCTTGATCCATGCCTGCCCGGCCGGGAACCGCCGACAAAACTACTGCCAACACAATGGCCGTAAAAAGCCAACTGTTTCTTGTGCGGCAAGTACACATAACAACCTGCTTCAATCTTTAATTACCAATTCATGTCCCAAATATGCTCTTATGTATTTTGATTATATAATACCATAACAACCCAATTTGAACTATGCATTTTTCAATGTCGTGCCTCCGGGCCCAACAAAAAACACATAGTACTCAAAGAGCATAGTACAGAATTTTTATATTTAGTAAGAATTCCTTTATTTGTTAAAGCCGTTTTTATTGGAGGAATTCGATTGACGGCGCGAGTTTCCAGGTTTTACCACTGTCCGGCGACATCAAGAGCGAACGGCGGTTCCCACGGTGATCCGTACGATAGAACCAAAACGTTGACCAATAGTCATAAGAAAGAAATAATGCGCCCTTCCTGTCAATGGTCAGCCGATGGTAGAAAATACTGTACTCTGAGAACGGGGCGACAACCAGTGTCAAGGCATCGGACCATTTCTTTCCCGACAGCTTACTCATATAGGCCAGGTTAGCATAATAGCCTGCGGGGTAATACTTATTGTCGTCCAGCCAAAGTCGAAATACCAGATGCAGAGCGTTATCAGGGCCGCAGACCATGCCGACATAGGTTTGGCGAAGGCCGGGTCTGACATCTTCGGCTTCTGTCCAGCCGCCGCTTGCATTGTTGGACGACACTGACCGAACATATTTGAAGGTGCGGCCGTGAGTGCCGATCAGCACGTGGAGATAGCCATAACTATCCATGGTTATACACGGCGAATTATGTACATCATTCGCCGGGGGACCATACCCGACAAGAGCAGGCGATCCAAGTTCTCCCGTTGAGCGGCTATATGTTGCCACGTAAGTAGGTACACCCGGTGCTTTCTCCTGGGGGGATGTCGCTTCACCCCAGGCAATATGGACCTTATCTCCCCGCGATACGATTGTGGAGGGTATTCCCGAATGAGCGGAAAGACCGATGCACTCTTTCGAAACAGCTATAGGATCGCCCATAACGATTGAGCCGTCAGATTCCTTGGCCGGCAGTATCAGGTCAAGGTCATTAATGCGGCGCCATATTAATTTCGGATCTTTCGCCGTCTCACGGAAACGCACCAGAGTAGGTGGTCCGCTTATTATATTGTGCCCGGAAAACTGCTCGATATCGAAACCGCCCGAACCTGGAACAGGCCATGCGGTGAAAGTCGCACCATGATCACCGGAGCGGAGAAGGCAGGTCGATCCATTATCCCGTGCCAACAAATAAACATCGTTATCCCGGTCGAAGGCAATTTTAGTACCTACAGGTCTGATTGGGACTGTCCCGTTAGTATCGGCGCGATGCGTAATGGTGGTTTTCATCCAGGCATTATCTCGCAGCAAAAACACACCATCGTTCGAAATAATAAAAGGCCGGTTTTCCATATCGAAATAGACCTGATTATCAAGAGGGTACTCAGGCAGATACCCGAACTGCTCATTTTCGTGTCGGTATGGTTCAAGCTGTATAGGTACTTTTACGGGCGACTTCGCCGGAGCGGTTCCACGGTGCAGTGTCACCGAGGACCATGTTGAAAATCCGGTTTCATCGAGAACAGATGCCCGGACATAACACCTCCACTCGGTACCCTTCGATGGTACTTTATATTTAAGCGGTATCTGCGCAGAGGAATTCGCTTCGAGTATAACTTCGGTTTTCGGCAATTCAGCCGACCAAACAGCATTTTCATCAAACTCCAACGACAGTCTCACACGCTTCGATATCGGGCTGTTATTATGTACAGTAAAGTTGACCGTACCCTCACTGCCGAGGTCGTCATAAACCTTCCTGCTGTATGGAGTCAGCAGCCACCGATTGTCATGAAAGGCAAACCATGAAGATAAATCCGGCGTCCACAAAGAAAGATTTTCCCAGAGATGATCTTTTTCCCAGCGAGTTACACCATCAATATTGATTACGGCCTGAGCGTCGCTCAAATGTAATCGCCACAACTTCCATTGGCGTAAATTGTCGCCGGGAAAATCATGCCGGGCTATTCCATCTGGTGAAACGTCGAGAGTAATTATTTTTTCTCCGTCTCCGTCGCAAACGAGTAACTTTTTTACACTTTTTGACAAACCGCTCACTTCCACAGAAAAGGGATTGATACCCGGCATAAATCCAACATCGCCCTGCTGGCCGGCATTTCGTAAAACAATAGGTTCCTCATGGCGTGCATCCTTGTGCCCTCGCGACGTCTCAACCAAATATTTCCGGCAGTTGCTCCTGAATCCCCATGAAATATTTTCACCATAGCGATCTTCCGTAACAGTAATGTTCAATCCATATACACCGGGCCGCTCAACCCTCGTACGTAGTAATACGCGTTGTACAGGTCCAGGGCCGCTTCCGGTGGGCTGCCTGTCATCACCAATCCATGCCTCATCGACTACACTGCGATCCGGGGCTAAAAGGAGAGCATGCAAATGGGTCTTATTTCGGCGTATGTTGAGATCCTGTTTTTCCACCTCGACCCACAATTCACCCGTTGAAGCGTAAAAATAAACTCCCCCACATCCACCGAGTCGCATAGTCATTTGGCGTTGTTCTTTTCCGTATATTCCGGAGCACGACATAGCAACCCAAAGAAGTGAAGCGAACAATATAGTTGAGATATATTTCCGTAGTCTGAATGGGCAGGAAGATTCAATGTATTTTGTCATAGACGGATTCTTTTTCATTGAGACCTCCAAATCAAAACTGCTAAAACATAGCGAACATAAACGTCGGGCCGAATAGCTTAGCCCCCTTCAATCCTGAGATAGATTGCGAATCAGCGTGTATTCAATTTAATGGCAAAAAGCCTTCTCTGTGTTGGAAGATAGAATACGCCATCGTGAACGACCGGGGTTATAGCTACAGATTTAAGTTGAGAACGGGAGATGACCTCTTTTTTTCGACCGGCTTTGAGCACCCATAATACACTTTCTTCGGTGCTGATATAGACCTTGCCATCGACAACGACTGGTGAAGCACACCAGACACCGCCTTCAAGTTCATGCTGCCAGTAGTGATGTCCTGTTTCGGCATTGAAACAATGAAGCCGCCCTGTTAAATCGGGTGCATACAATAATCCATCATGAATCTCTAACGTCAAAATACTACGATCTACCCTGCGGCTATCCCAGATTTTCCGACCTGTCGCAGCGTCGATACAGGACAGCATACCTTGCCCCTTCCCATGGACAGGGCTTTGCCCGATAGTCGCATAGATTCGACCCTTATCAACGATAGGCGTTGCAATAATCTCGCTGGGCCCATCGGGGCTTTTATTGCTATGCTTTGCATAAGGTATATCCCGGCCATTTCTGTGACGATAGTCTGCCGGGTTGCAGTCATACTGCCAGATTTTCTTCAGCGTCTGTGTTTTGTCATCAGCATTTGAAGGTGTATAAGGCTCGAAAGCATACAGCACACCATCTCCGCCTCCGAAGAGAATTATTGCCTGTCCATTTACCTGAGTAGCTACCGGTGAGGACCAGTGGCCGTGGAACATTCGCCTGCCGATCAGTTCGCCGTCTGTTGCTACAAGTCGGCCGGTATATTTGTCGAGTACTATCAGGCTCGGAGCAAGTGGGTTGGCAACGAACTTGTGCTTGTCATCCTGGCCGTTGGAAGATGAGGCATACAGGAAATCTCCGTAGATCAGCGGGGAATTGCCGCAGACATCGTGCGGTACAGCGTCAATTTCCGTAATCATATTAAATTGCCAGATGATGTCACCATCGGCTTGAGTGAGTTGATAAGATGAATCCTTCAACAGACCCATATATTCGATTTCTTTTTGGAATGGCCCGTTATTGCCATCTGCCTGACCATTGCGATCCAGGCAGAGAATGTCGCCTCGAGGGCCTACGATATACAACCGGTTGCCCTCAAGCGCCGGGCTCGAACACACGCCACACTTCCACTGATTGAAATGGTATGGCGCCTTCGTGCCTTCCATGTAGCGAGGAATAGGCATTTGCCAGATCATTTCACCAGTGGCCTGGTCGAGAGTCATAAGGATTCCACCGCCGGTCCTTTTTACAGCGGGGTGTTTGAGTGCTATATCATTGGTGCCGATGTATATTCGGCCTCTATCAATTTTCGGAATTGTGTATTGATGAGTGCCGAGTCGGATTTCCCACAACAAATCCTCGCTGCGAAATATATCCGGTAAAGCGGACTGCTCTTCGGCAGCATCGCACAATGTTCCAATAAGAGTAAGAAGCAACAATTCTGAGAGCAGTACCAGGTAGGTAATCCTCTGAGCTTTATGTTTATAGCAGACTGCTTTCCGGTTAGTTGCAATATCCGTCATTGAGAGCCCTTTCAATCAACCTGATATTTGCATTTAGCTATGCGAATGCACGGGAGCCAAATCCGATTCATTTTAGCTGACATTTCCCTACGAGTCAACCTTACGTTGATGTTGGTATAATCCTGCTTAACAAGATAAAGATAAACATGAACATGTTCCTTATATCTGAAAACAATTTCTGCCAGGTTTGCGAGCTTGATTTCACTACTGATGCTCGATTACAATTACCGAGATGATGTCGTCGGGAGCTTTGCGTGGAACATGAATTACCAGTGCATTGCGCAGCTTTTCGGTCATTAGCGAAGCTTGACTGGGATCAGCAAGTAAATAGACACGCCGAGCGTTCAGCTCTCCGGCAGGAACCTGGAGAGTGCCATTCTCAGGCCATTGAAACACATGTAAATAGAGTTTACCAGCCTTCCTGGTGTACCTGCCCCAAGATGGCCGTTCGAAGGGACTGGCCGTCGTACCGTAAATAGCTTCACTATTTACAGCCATCCATTGACCGATGGTTTGCATGGACTCTATGCTTTCCTGAGGGATAGAGCCATCGCCTTTGGGACCGATATTTAACAAGTAGTTGCCGCCCTTCGAAACAATATCAACAAGATTGCGGATTAATATTTCAGGAGATTTCCATGCATGGTCATGCTCAGAGTATCCCCATGTCGTGTTCATCGTCATACAAACTTCCCAGTCAACGCCGGGAATTCCGGTGGAAGGAATAGTCTGTTCGGGCGTGGTAAAATCGCCTTGCTCCGGCTTCCAGGTTCTAAGGCGATCTACAGAATCATCTTTTTCGATGTGAGGGATATGATATAGGCGATTGTTCGAGATAATGGCCGGCTGGAGACTACGTGCCATAGCCATGAGCTCGTTAGCACGCCAAAATGAACCCTCGTTGCCCTTTTTCGAATAGTCCCACCAGATGACATCGATTGGGCCGTAGTTCGAAAAAATCTCGCGCGCCTGATGGTGGAGATAATCTACATACACATCATGATTGCGGGGGCCGTTCGGGGATGGCTTGCCCTTTAGCGAATGAGGTAGCTGGTCGGCTTTGAGATAGTCGTACTGGGGATGGTGCCAGTCTATTACAGAGTGATAGAAGCCAACCTTCAGACCCTCTTTACGAACAGCGTCCACAATCTCCCGGCAGAGGTCACGACCTATGAGGTCATAGGCATCGTAGGTGGTGTATTTGGAGTTGAACAGACAAAAGCCGTCATGGTGTTTGGTAGTGAAGACCACGTATCTACATCCGGCTTCATGGGCGAGTCTCGCCCAATCGTCGGCAAAATCCTTCTTGGGATGAAAGAGCGGAACCGCCTCGTGAGCATATTCCCAAGTGTCCGCACGGACGCGTTGCTGGATCCATTCCATACCGCCCCGCTCGCCGACAGAGTTGCCCTTCCATGTTCCGGCCAGGCCGGAGTATAGCCCCCAGTGAACGAACATGCCGAAGCGGCCCTCTCGCCACCACTGCATTCGTGCGTCCCGGTCTTCTTCTGTTTCTGTCTCACTACGAGGGTCGTTCATGCGAGAAACCTTTTCTTTGGCACTCGCCGAAGATATTTGTATCACGAACAAGGCGGTCGCTAAACTGACTGAAAGGGTAAACTTTGCTCTTCTCATACACTTCTTCTTTTTCAATTCGCTCATCAACTGTTCACAGGGTGAGTCATAAGATTAATCTTTGATAAGAATTCCATTGCCTATAGAATTCTACTAAAAAAGGCCTTATTTTCCCTGTGAACCTTTGTTTTTTTATCCTAAGTTGTTGATTTTATTTGTTTTGGAAAAACTTACCAACTATCCCCGGTGCGACTCGAACGCACAACCTCTGGCTCCGGAGGCCAACGCTCTATCCAATTGAGCTACGGGGACCTGAACTATATAATTATAATGCCTGTAAATACTTACCGCAATTCTTATTTCAAACATTGTATTAAATTTCCCTTAAAGCTATCCATACGTCATTTTTACGTCACTTTTTCTCAACCAATTTTTCTATTCAACCAAATCTCCATAATTTTAGCAGCTTTGGCCCGATGATAATCATCAACTTGGTTGTAGTATTGCATAGTTGTTTTCAAAACTGAATGTTCCGCTAATTCCTTTGTGGTATTAGGCGGTAAATAATCAACCCAGGTCTGAATACAACTCTTGCGGAGTGTGAAGGACCAGCTGTCTTATGGGGCAGGGAATCAGATTAACTATTCAGATTATGGCTGAAAGCCGGTTACTCCAGCCCATCGAAATCCTCGAAAATATTAGCAATAGGAGTGCATCTGCCTTTAATGAAAGGCCCTGTCGATTCGACCATCGGAAGTGATGATGGCCCTTCGTTATATTTTCCCTGCCGTTATATTACCTGCCGCTTGCTTTGCGTACTCTGGCGTCCCTTACTGTCAATATCACCAGCACTATAATGAATCCAATATAGGGCAAGAGAAATTCGACGATATTACCTTCACCTCCGGCCGACACTGAACAGCCTCCACCACCACCGCCGCCGCCGCCCGCAGCAACGGATGCACCGCCACCGACACCGAATGCAGTAAAATGGGTCGTATTAAATCGAATTATATGGACACCAGAGGGCAAGCTGGGATCTTGCAAGTCGGTCACATGCTGGACATTAGTAATGCCTTCCCGGCTCCAGGGTGATGCCGGCGGCAAAATGCTTGGATCGTAAAAATAAACTCTATATTCCGAATGACCGGGACAGTCCACGGCCTTGTGCGGAATGGTTATGGTAACCGGTTTAAGGAATTCCAGTCCGCTCGGGCTGAATTCGTAAAATACACCAAAAGCACCGACAGGAGGGTCCGGTGGATTATTCAATTTGGCAATTTTAATCTGAGTACTTACAGGAAGCGCTCCTCCGGGAATCTCGATTGTAACATCGTCTGCGTCGTCAATATTATCCGAGTTTTCATTGATTTGCACTATCTGTACAGTTGGGAATAAGGCATTTACAGTTGTTGACCTCAGAATGCTCCCTGTTGAGGTTATGGTTGTACCATAGATATCGTTATTTCCTTCTCTATTGTCCACCCAGACTATAAACGGATTACCATCTATATCTGTGCCAATGACCGGTGATGTCTGTGCAAATGTTCCAATATCATCATTGACAAGGATATTGGTCCCGAAGCCTGAGTCGCCCTTCATTGTGTAATAAATATCCGTATCTGCATTACTCGATACGTTGCGGGAATCTTGCCAGCACGCATACACCTTTGTGTCATTGACCGCAATAGACATGGATGGGGAACTTTGGAATGTTTCGGGCTCATCAACAATAGAGGTACCATCAGCAATCGGAAGGTTGCTGCCGTCTTTACCGTAGAAGATATCGTCATAACCGTTGTAGTCGTCAACCCACAATAGATGTATATCTCCAATGGAGGTCGCGCCAACAGGACTCCATTGATTACTGTTAGTTTCAACAAGCGGATTAGTACTCCATGAAGAAGTGAATTTGGCTGCATAGATATCCGTGCTTGCATTTCTTGCATCGGTCCAGAATATATATGCAGTGTCGTCAGACAAATCTATGCTAATGGACGGTTCGGTCTGGTTATTTGCTGCCGATGCTATGAGCGTAGAAGTCCACGTAGCTGCATTAGAAGAAGTTGCTGCCCAAATATCTTTATCGCTGTCTCCTTTACTATTATCCTCCCAGGCAATATATGCTTTACCGTTTCCATCAATCCCAATTGCCGGCGTTGTTTGATTGCTCTTATTATGAGGATCGTCACTGTTGACCTTGACAGGATTGGACCAGTCCGTTCCATTTATTGAGGTAGAGACATATATGTCCCATAGACCATTCGGGTCATCACCTTGCCAGGCCACATATATCTCATCACCGTCAATCGCAATAGCGGGTTTGCGCTGGTCGTTCGGGTCGCTAAACACAAGCTGACTCGATTCGAAGGCGCTTCCGCCTTTCGGCAGCTTGCCGATATAAATGTCGGAATCGCCGGTAATGACAGTATGCTCCCAGACAACCCATATATTACCTGAAGAATCTATCGCACTGTCCGGATGGTTCTGTGCAAATGTGCCGGTATCTGTGTTCACCTTGATGTTCCTCCCGAACGTTTGCATCAGAGTAAAGAAAGAATAGGTGTCCGTTATTTCGTAACCGAGCTTATCTGTCGCATTTACCACAACATCTACCTCTTGCTCGTAATCAAATAAATCAGATGCCTGAAAAACAAACATATAGTCCGTTTCTGTACCGGTACGCCTGCATATACCTTTGACTGCCTGCTCCGGGTGTAAAAAGCTGGAGTTATAGACACCTGGAGAAGTCTCATTGGCGCCATCGTAAATAAGGTCGCCTTCAACGTAAATCGTAACTGTTCCACCATCGTATTCCACGCCGGAGCCGGCATCAGTGATATGTAACTGAATGATCGTATCTCTCGGGACCTGAATCGAATTCTTTTCGGGTATATGACCCGTGGTTTCCGGAGGGCTCCCTTCCTCATTATCGTCAATAGTCACAGTCGCGCTGAACAAATCCGGGTCAATAATGTATGAGGGGTCTGTAATAAGCGTTAGTGTCACTGTCTCGTCAGCCTCTTCAACAGTGTCGTCATTTATAATTACAGAAACAGCTGCCGCAGTTGCCCCAGGTGGAATATCTACGAAACCAGACAGAGTCATATAATCAGCCCCTGAGGTCGCAGTGCTGCCGTCAGTTTTATAATAGACCCTTAGAGCATCGATGGTACTTCCCGTTCTGCTTACGGTAAAGACACCGTTAAATCCGGGCTCCGCCGCGAGAGGAGTCGTTGCCGAAATGGACACTGTTGGTATCACATTCTTTATTGTTATATCAAGAGTATCAGTCTTATCTCCAAAAGCGGCCTTTATCTGGCAGGGTTCATCCGACGAAACTGACGACGTTGTCAGAAAGCCGCCGGAATTGATCGATGCAAAGGATGAGTTCTCGCTCCATGTGGCACTGTCGGTTATATCACTGCTGCTGGGAATGTTGTTGTTAATAAAGTGAGCTGTGCAGGTGTATTGGGTTCCCGAATCCTCATTAACCTGAGCTGGACCGCTGACTGTGATATGGTCCAGGCCGGAGGGGCCATAATGAATTGTAAGTACGGAAGAGATTATTTTTATGGCCTTGCCGCTCGGTATAAATAGGCTTATCGTTGCCGAACCATCTGCCAGAAAAGACAGAACATTGACGGGGGTGGAAAGGTCAATGTTGGTGATGGTATCGCCACCAGTGTTATAGTCCTGAGTTAAATTTGTCAAATAAA
>JACNGQ010000081.1 GCA_014384025.1 Planctomycetota bacterium
ATTGCTGATTTGTATTAACTCGGGGCTTATACTGATTTGATTCGGTATAGGCCCCTTTAATTGACAAAGATTCAATACATTCGCGGAAATAACAATTATTGTCGGGCAATTATGAGGGCTTTCAGCGGCGCCATTCGGCCTTACGGACCATCAAAGGCGGCATCTGCTGGGGCTTGACCTTTCGACTGCCCGGCCTTACACAGCTTCTGCTGCTGGGATACCAGCTAATAAAAAACAGCTTCGGTTTTAAAGACAATCTGATTTTTTTCAACTTGGCAAATATCATTGTAAACCATTTTTCCTGTAAAAAACGATAGAATCTGTATCATTCTTAATTCCTATCGGCCAATTCAGGCGGAAACTTTTATCAATTGTCTTAAAAAGAACACAAGTGTACACCGAGAAGATTTGAATATGGTGCTCTATCCATGGATTTTCTGGTATTTGTAGTTCAGCTAAATACCTTTATTTTTGACGTTTATCTGATGTCGTTCCATTTGGCCGGTTGCTTGTCGATTTCGAGCAATTCGCCTCGGCTGATGAGCCACGTTTTATCCGGTTGTTTTTGAAAGCTCAGTTCTATCTTAAAAAATATAAATTGTTTGTAGTTTTCAGATACATAGCTGTTTTTGTCGAAGATTGTCAGCATAAACACAGTTGCAGTTGCCTGCGGAGGTGACAATTCGACCAAACAAGCCGTCTTTTTGTTTTTCTCAACAAGAGGGGGGGTAAGTTTTCGTCTGCAGTGGGCCACAAAATCCCATTTCGTATTATGAAATGAGTCGCGATAGTCCTCGGCGACCACGGCCTCTATTGAATCGCAATCCTCCTCCTGTACGGCTTTTATGACTGTGCTGATTAAGGAGTTGATTTTCTCAAAGTCGGTCTTGACAAGCATATCAAGGGCAACACCGGTTACAGCAACAAGGACCGGCAGCAGAAACTGCCACCAGTGACGCTTTTCCGGAATTACACTGCGGATGGTAAAGACCACGAACAAAACGATAACCGCCGCTCCGATCAGCGTATAGGGCTGCTCAAAAAAATCGAACATCTAATCAATCCTTTGAGGGTCTCTCAGTTAGCTTGCAGCAGCTTGGTTATCGACTACTGTCTTGGTTTTGGGAGAACAATGTAGCGTTTTTGCATATACCTCAAATCATCGCGTTCATCAGGCGGAGGGGTGAAATCAAATGTGCTCTGGTCACCCCAGGCTGCACGCATAGCTATATCAATAGTGCCCTTATTGACCCATGTGTGCATATTGGCGCTTCCGTCGGCAAAGCCTAACGTGCCCCTGTTTTTGCTGTGCCAGATTGCCAGCGGGTCAATCCAGTTGTTTCCGAAATCTTTGCTTACTACCCAGGAGCCCAAATTCCATCCCCTCGGATCGATTTCCTCTACGAAGACAAGCGATTCAGCGGGTTTTTTAATTTCGCTGTATTTGATAAGATGCCTGTTGCTCCACTCTAATTCTTCGCCATTCATACCCCCGGCAATGGAGAAGCTGCCGAAGGTGTACATACCTGCCCGGCTGTCTCGGTCGTCGGATGGACATCTATATACATCTACGTTCTTGACGTATTCATAGAGCTTGCCATGTCTTATGCCTTCCTTGCATTGTTCGAGATGGTCGGGATCGTTGCCCCTTGGGCCGAACATCCATGCATCCACGGTTCGGCCGGGCATGCCCCCAACCAGTCTGTCATCATTATCATCTTTGTACAGCATCCAGGAGAATGACATGGTCTTTATATTGTGAACGCAGTGAATCGCCTTGGCCTGGTCTCTGGCCCGGCTCAATGCCGGCATCAAAATCGCCATTAAAACGGCAATAATCGCAATTACAACCAAAAGCTCGATTAGTGTGAAAGCCCTTGTTTTCATCGTTACTTCTCCTTTTCAGCACAATAACTCTTTAAAGGTCTTGAGGCTAAAATTGCCCCCCTTAATAACACCTTTCCTTATTCAAATAACAAGATACTAAAAAACAGTCTTCTGTTCTGCTTTTTTTGAATCTTAGAGGATTTTTGTGCTAACTTTTAGTATTATATTGCTTCAGGACGAATATGTCAATTCGGAACTGTGTACTTTATAATACTTTATTAGATGGACCGTATCGTCTATTACAGAATTCATGATATGGTCAACAAAGATAAGCGTTTTTGCAGGACATCAACGCGGCAACCGTAGCTGCAATTTATGGATTGCACATCGGCTCCTGTTTGTCAGAATCAGCAAAAATACCCATATATTGTCTTAATTAAGAGATTTGTACGGAAAACCTCTCGCCATAAATTCGATGTCTTCCCGCGCATCAGACGGAGGGCTCAGGCTGAAAGAAAATGCCTCATTACGCATGGCCTTGAGATTCCAATCGATAAAGTACTTGTCCATCCATCTATGCATTTCCGCATGGCCGTCGGCATATCCAAGGGTGCTTTGTTGATTGTGCCACATAGCAACCGGGTCCACCCATGTTTTAGGTCCGGGATTCATTTGCCATGAGCCAACGTTGTATCCTCTCGGGTCAATCTCCTCGACGAAGATGTATCTTATCGCCGGTTTCTTCAGGTCAACGTACTTTTTTGCCTGGGTGTATCCGCTCCAGCTCTCTCCATTGGCACCGCCGGCAATCGAGAAGCTTCGAAATGTGTAATTGCGCGGGTCTCTGTCCCTTTGGTCAGCAGGGCAGGCATACACGTCCACTTCCTTACCAACGTAAGGGTAAAGCAGGCCGTCTCTAATAGCCTGTTTCTTCTGCTCAACTGTGGCACCGTCCGCTGGACGCAGTACCCAGTTGCCGGGATTCGTATGGCCGGGCACAAGCTCGCCGTCGTTGTCGTCCTGGTACATGAACCACGCTAATGCAAGGTATTTGACATTACTTACGCAGTGGATGCGTCTGGCATGATCTTTGGCTGCTCTCAAAGATGGCATTAGAATCGCCATTAACACGGCAATAATCGCAATTACGACTAAAAGCTCGATGAGTGTGAAGGCCCTTGTTTTCATCGTTACTTCTCCTTATTAAACAAAAAATTCTTTAAATATCCTGAATTAAAAATCCACCCTGATAATACAACTTTCAACTATTCAAACAATGGGATACACATAAAAAGTCTTCTGTTCTGTTTTTCCTGTATTTCACAGGTCTCTTGGGCTAATCTTACTTATTATATTGCCTCAGGCCCAATATGTCAATCCGGAAATATGCTTTTTTTTCCTTGACGCGTTTGATAAGCCTAAGTCGTCTGTTACAGAATTGATAATGTTTTCAACGATTATTTGTCACGGACAAGCTATATTCCCAGTTCCTGTTTGACCTCATCAATCTTTTCGATGACAAAATCCAGATCGTCCTTATTGTGGGCCGCGGATATCTGTGTGCGAATTCTTGCGGCCCCTTTGGGAACCACAGGATAGGAAAATCCTATAACGTAAACACCCTTTTCAAGTAGTTTGTCCGCCATTTTTTTCGCCAGAACAGCATCTCCAAGCATAATCGGCACGATAGGATGCTCACCTTCGATAACATTTAATCCGAGCCTGCTTATCTGCTGCCTGAAATAGCTGGTATTGTACATAAGCTTGTCGCGCAGCTCCGTAGAATCACTGAGCATCTCGATGACCTTGAGCGAAGCGGCGACGATGGCCGGAGCGAGCGTGTTTGAAAAAAGATAAGGGCGCGAGCGCTGGCGAAGCAGTTCGATAATCTCTTTTCTTCCGCTGGTATAACCTCCGCTGGCGCCGCCGAGTGCCTTGCCGAGCGTCCCGGTTATAATATCGATGCGATCCATTACGCCGCAGTGTTCGCCAGTGCCCCGGCCTCGTTTGCCTAATACACCGACTGCATGCGAGTCGTCCACCATTACCAGAGCATCGTATTTTTCCGCTAATTGGCAGATTTCGTTTAATTTGGCTATAGTTCCGTCCATCGAGAATACGCCATCGGTTGCAATCATACGAAATCTTGCCGATTGTGCCTGTAGTAATTTATCTTCAAGGTCGTCCATATTGGAGTTTTCAAACCGCAGACGCTGGGCCTTGCAAAGGCGTACACCGTCGATAATGCTGGCGTGGTTAAGCTGGTCGCTGATGATGGCATCTTCGGCCGTAAGTAATGTCTCGAACAGCCCCGTATTTGCATCGAAACAGCAGGAATACAGGATAGTGTCCTCGGTGCCGAGAAATTCGGATATCTTCTTTTCGAGCTGTTTGTGAATCTCCTGCGTACCGCAGATGAACCGAACAGAGGAAAGTCCATATCCCCATTTGGCGTAACTTTCCTGTGCGGCCCGGATGATATCGGGATGGTCGGCAAGACCAAGATAATTGTTGGCGCATAAGTTGAGGACTTTTTGGCCGCTCTGTACGGTAATCGTAGCATCTTGCGGACTGGTTATAATACGCTCTGCCTTGTAGAGTCCGTCGTCATTTATATGTTGGAGTTCTCTCGATATATACGATTTCATTGTTCCGAACATGTCTTCTTCCTCATTTTACTACATAAGTGGAATTTTATTCTGTCCAGTTCAAAATCACTTTCCCTGAATTTCCCGACCGCATTATTTCGAAGGCCTTCTCGTATTCCGTATAGTGAAAGCTGTTGGTGATAAGCGGCGTGATGTCAGTCCCGCTTTGAATAAGCATTGTGGCTATATACCACGTTTCGAACATCTCTCTGCCGTAAATCCCCTTGATAGTAAGGCCGTTAAAGACGACATAATCCCAGTCGATAGCCATTTGCGGCATTATTCCCAGCAACGCGATTTTACCGCCATGACACATATTAGCAAGCATGTCCTTAAATGCCTCGGGATTACCCGACATTTCCAGCCCGACATCGAATCCCTCTTTCATACCGAGCTTTCTCGCAGCGTCTTCGATTTTTTCACTTCTTGCATCGACGACCATAGTAGGTCCCATTTTTTTGGCTAATTCCAGACGATAGGGATTTACGTCTGTAATTACCACGTAGCGTGCACCCGCGTGCTTAGCTACGGCTATTGCCATACAACCTATCGGCCCGGCTCCGGTTATAAGTACGTCCTCACCAACCAAATCATAAGAAAGAGTCGTGTGCACCGCATTACCAAAAGGATCGAAGCAGGCAAGCACATCTGTCGGTATCTTAGGGTCGCAATGCCAGACGTTGGTGACCGGTATAGACAGATATTCGGCGAACGCTCCGTCCCGATTTACGCCGATACATTTTGGATCGGTGCACAGATGTCTGCGTCCGGCTAAGCAGTTCCGGCAGCGACCGCAAACAATGTGCCCCTCGCCGCTGACCTGCTCCCCTAATTCCACATCATGTACGTTATCACCCATTTTTTCCACCGTCCCCACGAATTCGTGACCTATCACCATAGGGGGCTTGATTGTCTTTTGGGCCCACTTGTCCCAGTTGAAAATATGAATATCCGTCCCGCAAATCGCGGCCTTGTGGATTTTTATCAGCACATCATTGATACCGGTTTCAGGTACTGGCACCTCTTCCATCCACACTCCAGGCGCTGGCTTGCTCTTTGCCAATGCTTTCATTGATTAGTCTCCCCTGTCCTGCAATTTCACATATAAAAAAGCTTACCACTTTATTTGCTTAAGCTCGCTTGTTTTGTCATGGTCCGTCATATCCGGGGCTAATGCGGTTACCGTTATATAGCCTGCCTCTAATGATGTTGTGTCGGTGGGGGTTTTATCGATGCGGTGGCCGTTGCCGGCCAATTGAAACACGGTCTGCCCCTGCTCATTTGTTTGGCGAATGTAATACTCGTCAAAGCCCTTGCTCGACTGCGGCACTACTCTTACGCCTTTAGGTTCACCTTTCGAAAATTGAGGTATATTGATATTTATCACATTGCCTTTTTGAACGGGCATAAGCTGCTTGAGGATTTTAACGCAGTGACGTGCCCCCTTTTCGAAATCCATATGTTCCTCGAAAGAACAGCTCATCGCCACAGCCGGAATCCCTAAAAATGCCCCCTCCATAGCCGCCGCAACAGTACCCGAGTAATAGACGTTTATTCCAACATTTGCCCCTTGGTTTATGCCGGAAACAACTAAATCTATAGGCCCTTCGTGCAATTGCATAACTGCCAGTTTAACGCAGTCGGCTGGCGAGCCTTGGATACTGAAACCGGTGAACAGGCCGTTGATATCGACCTTATTGCATACTAATGGCCGGGAGAATGTAATGCTGTGACTCGTCCCGGAGCGGCTGTCCGCAGGTGCGGCCACAATTACATCACCGATCTTAACCAGCTCTTTATAAAGAGCCGCAAGCCCCGGTGCAAAAATCCCGTCATCATTTGTAAGTAATATTTGCATATCGATTGAACATTCTAAATAATCAATAATCATTTATCAATAGAAAAGAGTTTACCCAGAGTTTATCCCCGAGAGCTGCTAACTTGACGCGCAGCAGGGGAATGTTAGCTCACTTGCTTTTCTGCCCGGGGTAGGCTGGGCTTTAGCTCATGCCGTTCATCTGAGATCTGAAATCTAAAATCTGAAATCCTCTCCTCAATCCCAATAGTCAACTCCGAGCAAAGTTCAAGTCCTGAGCAAGGTCGAAGGATAATCACTCATCAATAATCAGTTGAATTTAGACAGGCAATTGTTAGAATGGCCTGGTGAAAGTGCAAACAATGTATCGAGGCAAGGACTAAGTAAAATGGCGAAGAGCAAGAAAATCGGTTGGGTAGCATGGTCTGAAGATGAAATTAAGCTGCTTAAGAGACTTTTCCCGCGTGGCAGAGCAAGGGAAATAGCCGAGAAAACTGGGCGGTCTCTGGCAACGGTCAGACAAAAAGCATACAACATGGGGATTAATACAAGAGAGCGGCGTCTCTGGTCGGCCAGGGAACTCAAACTGCTCAAGAAACTTTACCCGACTGAGAACACGCAAAGCATAGCTGATAAACTTGGCCGGCCTGTGGACTCGGTCAAAGCAATAGCATATCTAAACGGCCTCAAAAAAGTGGGATCACCCACCGTATGGTCAGAAAAAGATGATGCTCTCCTTAAAAAACTATACCCGAATAATAAAGTGCGGGATATGGCGAAACAGCTTGGACGCTCTATACCGGCCGTAGCAGGAAGAGCACACAAATTGGGAATTAGCGAGCCAAAGCGTATCTGGTCAAAGAAAGAGCTTAACCTCATTAGGAAACTGTATCCCACCAAAACCGCAGAGCAAATAGCAGATAAAATTGGAAGAACTGTAAAAGCAACAAGATTGAGAATTGTCAAATTGGGACTAAGGAAAAGAAAGAGAAAAGGTAAGATGTAAAATCTTCATTCTTGTCATCCTCGCATGCCCTTGGCGGGGACCCAATCCCAATAGTAAATAATCAAAAGCAAATCATCATTAATCATTTAAATATCCTCATTCTGAAAATAATCCATGAAAAATCTTTTTGATTGATTGCAAACTATGCATCAGCAACACGCGAGCAAATCAACCGGTTATAAAAAATCTTAAAAAATCGAAAAAAAAACTGAGTTTTTTCTGCCCGCATACGTTAAGCCTTAATGAAACATTAAGTGTGCACGATGAGGTTTCACCTGTTAAATGGAAGAATACTCTGACGAAGAACTGATGAGCTTAGCTGCGAGCAATGATATCCATGCGTTCGAAGAGCTATTTCGCCGCTATAATCGTCGACTGTTCGCTTTCTTTTACCGTTTGTTACCAGATGTTGAGGAAGCGAAGGACTGTAGCCAGGAAACATTTTTGAGACTTTGGCGAGACAGGGCTCGGTACTCTCGGAAAGGAAGTTTTTCAACGTACCTGTTTCGTATTGCCAAGAATCATTTTGTGGACAGGTACCGACAGCAAAAGTCCCGGATTAATCTCCAGCCGATTTCTCCGGATTGTTCGGTGGCCGGTTCTGAAAAGCCGGGTTTACCAGGCGATCCTTTCAATATGACAGTGGAAAACGAGATTGAATCGGTCATAGCCAGTGCAATAGCTCGCCTCCCGGAAACGCACCGGCTCGTGTACGTCTTGAGTGAAGAGCAGCGTTTGTCATATCGAGAAATTGCTGACATTCTTGGCTGCCCGGTTGGAACGGTTAGTTCTCGGAAGGTCGAAGCACTGAAAAAATTACGTGAGCTTTTAAGGCCTTTAAGAAATGAGTTATTAAATGACGGTTCTTGATCGGCTCGTAAGCCGATTCATGGACATAGTCAAGAGGAGAAAACCAGATGATTTCATGCGATGAGTGCCGGCAAAAGATTGCGGCTGTTTTTGATAATGAAGCCCGTGAAGGGGACCAAAGTTTGATATCTGTCCACATCGAAAACTGTCCTGAGTGTCAGGAATTTCGAGCGGAAATAGTCAAAATCAGGCAGGCTTTGGTCTCTGCCGCAGTGCCTGCTGTGTCATTGGAACTACAGTATGAACGTATGCAGGGAGTTGGAGCTGCTGGCAAGAAGAACAATCAGCCGGCTTTCAGGAACATAGCAAGCTATGAACGCATGGCTGTTAGATTTCGACGATTGGCATGGGCCGGTGGTCTGGCCGCATCGTTTCTGATCATAGTCTCCTGGCTGGCTTGTTTTATGTTAGCCGGGAGGGCCCATGACCTTAAGCAACAACTGCAGATAGCCCAACATGATTTGGATGTTGTCAACGTGGAAAAGCAGCTTGCAGAAGCCAAGGAAAGACAGGAGAAAAATACTCTGGCCTTGTACCTTAGAATGCAGGAATTAGAGGAGCGATTTGACAGAGGTCAGTCGGGAAGGCCGGTCTTTTCACCGGCAGATCGTAACGGATTGTAAAAAGAACTATTCTCTTTTATCAAAGGAGCTAAGAAAATGAATGCGAAAAAACTTTTTATTGTTATTGCATTGCTCGGAGTCTTTACGGGCAATATAGAGGCAGAGGAAAAATACCACACCGTCAAAATCTGGCCTGAAGCCCCCCAGGGATGGCACTTCTTTCAGCCAAGAGGCATCGCGGTTGACCAGTCGGACAATGTCTATGTCGGCGACAGCGGCAACTACAAGGTCAAGAAATTCGACGCTGAAGGCCGATTCATCACCCAATGGGGAAATCCCGGTCAGAAAGACGGTCAATTCAGTTCGATACACATCATAGAGGTAGGCCGTTCAGGGACCATCTATGTGGTCGACGAAGAGAGTCGATCAAAGACTATGACTGTTCGTCGGATTCAGACGTTCACACCGCACGGTCAGTTCCTTGGACTGCTCGAAAGGACCGCCCCCGGCGCCGCTGAAACCGCGTTGCCGATAGACATAGCTGAGGACGGCAATGGCAACATCTATGTGCTCGCTGTCGATTACGTCAAGAAGGACCGTCGAGTCCAGCGCACTGCGGTTGAGAAGTATTCCCCGAACATGGAATTCATCGCACAGTGGCAGATGGACGCAGGAAGTGGCGATGGGCAATTTCAGCACCCGACCGCGATAGATTTGGATGCGCGAGGTAACTTCTATGTCGTCGAGTACACCAACGCCTGTGTCCAGAAGTTCGACCGATCCGGTAAGTTTCTCATGAAGTGGGGAGCACACGGCCAAGGGGAGGGGGCTCTCTCTGGTCCTCATAGTATCGTCGTCGACAAGTCGGGAGAGGTTTACGTCCGCGACCGCGATGGCGTTCAGAAGTTCACGCCGACCGGAGAGTTCCTTGCCAGGTGGAAGATGAAGATAGAGGTCGTTTCGCGTGGAATGGCCCTGGATTCCGACTCGAACATCTACGTGACCAACAGGGGATCACACGCGGTATTGAAACTCGACAAGACCGGCAAAGTGATATCGCAATGGGGATGCGCGGGTGCCGGAGACGGCTCATTCAGTTGGCCCGGGAGCATTGCCGTAGATTCGTCGGGCAACGCCGTGGTCGCCGATTTTGACAACAACCGAATCCAGAGGTTTGATTCCAACGGTAACTTCCTGTCCCAGTGCGGAAGCGAGGCCTGGCTCTCGCTGAGTGATTTGGCGACGGACGCATCAGGGAACCTCTATGTAGCCTGTGGAGGCTCGGACGAAGTACAGAAGTACGATCCCCATGGAAAACTCATTGACCGCTGGGGAAGCACCGGCAGTGGCGATGGTCAGTTCTCGTACCCCTCGGCCATCGCTGTCGGGCCTTCGGACAACGTATATGTCGTGGACATGACAAACAACCGCGTGCAGAAGTTCACCAAAGATGGAAAATTCTTCGCGAAATGGGGAACCAGGGGCGCCGGGGACGGCCAATTTGATGGACCATTCTTCATAGCGGTAGATGATTCGGGTAATGTATGGGTCGCCGACCAGCTTGGCGGTGGAAAGCATCGAATGCAGAAATTCGATGCCAACGGCAGGTTCTTGGCGCAGTGGACAAAGCGGATAATGATACCTCGCGGGGCCCGTGGGGTGGGGGCTATGGCGGTCGATTCCTCCGGGAGCAGCTTCTACGCGTTTGAGAATCGAATTGAAAAATACGATACCCAGGGCGACTTGGTCACCGCCTACGGTCGGGAAGGACTCAAAGACGACAGACTTAGGAGAGTCTGCGGCATGGGCTTCGACAAGGCGGGGCATCTCTATGTCACAAGTCTTGCGGACCCGTGCGAGTTCCATCTCAGTACCGGCGGTTCGATCCGAAAATATGAAGCCACCGGCCAATTGGTCAGCAAGTGGATCGGAGAGAATGTGGGGGAAAAGGACGGAATTCCCAACGGCCCGATCACGGTGGACCGAGCCGGAAACATCTATACCTCGTACCTAGGCGGCATACCGATATGGAAGCTCTCATCCGATGGAAGGCTTCTCTCAAAATTCCAGATCGAACCTCCCCTGCGTGAGAGCGGCTTCAATCTACTCGGAGGTGTTGCAGTCGATAAAACCGGGAACGTTTATGCCGTGGACAGTATTGATGTCGATTGGCACTACTATGGCATCCCCTCGATCAAGAAATTCGACTCGAAAGGTGACTTCATCACGACGTGGGGAGTGCCGGAGGAGGCCGAAGGCAAGTTCAAGTATCCCGCTCGCATCGCAGTGGATGGTTCGGGCCACACGTACGTGACCGACCACAGCAGCCACTGCATTCACAAACTCGATGACCGGGGCAAGTACATCAAAAGCTGGGGTGGCAAAGGCACAGGTGACGGCCAGTTCGATACTCCAGAAGGTATCGCAGTGGATAAATCTGGGAATGTCTATGTCTGCGACAGGCAGAACAGCCGCATTCAGAAGTTCGACCCTAACGGTAGGTTTCTAACAAAGTGGGGCAAACAGGGCAGCGGCGAAGGTGAGTTTCACTTCCCTGCGGCTATCGCGCTCGACAAAAAGAATAATGTTTACGTTGCAGATAGCAACAACAACCGCATACAGAAATTCACCCCTGATGGGAATTTCCTTACTGAATGGGGCGAATTTGGAGAAGCTCCGGGCCAATTCAACGTACCGCTTGGAATCGCCGTCGATGCCTTAGGTAATGTTTATGTCAGCGACAGCCATAACCACCGCATCCAGAAGTTTGCTTCCGCTAATCCTTGATGACTCACGTTTGGTGGAAGGCAACAATCAGAAGGCGAAAGAATGCTATGGGCGAGTTTTGGGCGTTCTCAATCCCAAAATCGCCCATTTTTCGACAAAAAACGCTAAAAAACACCAAAAACCAACAAAATCAACCACATTTTCACCCAAATTCCCCTGTCTTCTGTATCCTGTCTCCTGCATTCTTTCAGTCAAAAACGCTCACACCTAAAATCAAAAATTTCAAAAATTTTTTATCTCCTTATTTTAGAACGGGTTACGCACCCAGGGCCCCGGAAAACGAACCAATTTTCGACTCAAAAGTGTCCACCCGTCTAATTATAGAGGGAGTGTTTTTCTGCCCTCACCGAGTTTGTCGAAGGATATGACATTCGTGGAGACATTTTAGTGTCATGATGTCAGTGTGCCGCAGCAAGCGGCGTCCGGCGTAGAGGTGGCGTGAGCTTAATCCGGGCTCTGACGTGGAACTGCGGGAACCTGTCGCAACGATGTTAAGAGAAAGGCACAAGCAGGGAAACTGCGAGGCTGATAGTATCGATGCGTTGCACAGGGACGGACGAGCTCGTAGTAGCGTTGAAGCTGCTGTAATGGCAGTCGAGCGAAGGGACTTGGTCATTCAGCTACCGACGATTGACCAACTGTTTA
>JACNGQ010000001.1 GCA_014384025.1 Planctomycetota bacterium
AGGAACCCCTCCTGAGTTCAGCCATTTTCAGACCGGCTCGGGCCAGCCCGCGTTTGATTTCCTGTGTAGCCTCATGGCGAGCCCACTTTCGGTCTGAATCTTGAATTGTGACTCCTTTTTGCTCTTGTTCCCAGGTTCTAAGTTTTCGATCGACGAGTAGGTCGACAAATTGGTCTAACAGGGCTGGTTCTTCCTGCAACCAGGCTGCCACGATTTTCCACGACACCTGACCAGGCTTGCCACCTTTACCTCTGGCTGGATAGATGCGTCGTACGAGGCGGTAAAGCCAGACTCCATAAGTCCAGGTTTCATGGTCATCACCCTCCACAGCGACCAATATCGGGCCTTCATTCTTTTTCGTAACCTCTGCCAGGTCGGGGCTGACTACTCTTAGCGAGGGCAATGACAGTAGTATTCGTCCCTTGCCGATATCCCGGTGGAGGAGGGACGTCTGTAGTTCACGAGAAGAGCTGCCAGTAGAAAACAGAAGGGCCTCTTTAGCCAGCTTGCCGGCAAGCTTTGGCTGTCCCGGGCGCTCCACACCCCAGTAGCCCCACAGGCATACTCCAATATCCTCAAGGCGATAGAGCCTCGCAGCTTCCTTATCCGTCATCAACCTCGGTGTCTCGCACATAATCTTCGAATTTAACAATTAAATATGGATTCTCGCCGGAATTAGCCCGCTTACAACCTCTTTGAAACTCAGGTTATCATATGGACTGAGCAAGAGCAAATGAGCACGATTGAAACGCAAAAGCTGGCAACTATCCTGGCTGATATGCTGCGCTCTGCCTTGACTTGGGAACAGGTTCACGAACAGCCGTCACCGAATGGCGATGGAAGTGCGTTAGGTGGTATACTTTCCAGTGTATACACTGACGCAGAGAAGTACCGAGGAGGTGAGCGCAATGACGACCACAAAGACGGTTAGAAAGATGAGTCGTACGACGACCTTCGAAGACCTAAAAGGTCTGAGAGCTGAAGTCTACGTCCGAGATAGTACCCTTGACCAGCGAGATGGTTTTGGTCCTGATATTCAGCATAAAAATGCCGAGCGTTTTGCTCAGATGTACGGCTTAT
Source organism: Planctomycetota bacterium (assembly GCA_014384025.1). Lineage (GTDB taxonomy): Bacteria > Planctomycetota > Phycisphaerae > Sedimentisphaerales > Anaerobacaceae > NIOZ-UU13. The sequence goes on from JACNGQ010000001.1 coordinate 1,081, forward strand.
TGCTTGGAGTTCGATGGTATACCGAGTTTGTCAGCGGCAGAAGTGTGGAAAAACGCGCTCAATTCCAGCAGATCATTGAGGATGCCCGATTGGACAGGTTCGACGTGCTACTGGTTGACCATACTTCACGTTTTGGCCGCAATCAGGCGGAATGTATCAGGTACAAAGAAGAACTAAAGCTTTTAGGTAAAACTGTAGTCTTCGTAAGCCAGGGGATTATCTCAGGCAGTGACCGCGATTTTCTTTCTGAACGGATCAATGAGACCATGGATGAAGGCTATAGCCGCAATCTATCTCGATATATAACAGAAGGACTGGTACGCAAAGCGGAAAGCGGGTTACATGTTGGTCCGTCCCCATTGGGTTTTAAGAGCGAGTTAAAAGCAGGTACACGTGAGCATAAAGTGCCGGATCCTGCCACAATACCGATCTTATTCATGGCATTGAAAGAATATGCTACCGGAGATTATTCCTATAGAGAGGTGGCAAATCATCTAAATGCCGATGGTTACAGAACACAAAACGGCAGATTCTTTACCGGATACAATCTCCGGGATATTCTTAGTAATCGGTTTTACGAAGGCAAAGTAGTCTATCACCAAGGGCTTCCTGATGAACAGATAATCGATGGTTCCCATAAGGTGCCCGAAGATGTCCATCAGTTATGGCTGCGTTGTCAGATAATCAAAAAGGAACGAACCAATCAGACCACAGGCCGTCCGCGAAGGGAAAATCATGACTACCCTTTCTCTCATGTTTTGAAATGTCATCATTGCGGCAATTCCTACCATGGCGAGGCTGTGTATTACAAAGATACCACAAAATTACGATTAATTCATGAGCGCCACTCACATGGGAAACAGTGCAATATAATGCCGAAGTCACGGTCTGTAGATTCCTTGAACCGAGAATTTGCGGAACGAGTTCTGGCATATGTTAATCTGGATAAAGGGTGGAAGACCAGGGTTATGGCAGTTATCTTGAATGGTGGTGTCACTGAGAACAAAGCTAATCAGGATCAAGCCAACAGGTTAAGCAAAGTTCTGGAAAATTTACGTAAACAGCATTTATGGGGTGATATTTCCGACGGTGACTACAGGCGCGAAAAGGCCGACCTGGAACGTCAGATCAAGACTCTTACTCCTGATACTACGCCTATCGAAATGCCTAACATGGAGAGAGCCGCCCAATTACTAAATGAAATGCCAGCTCTTTGGCAACATCCTGGAGTGACGAACAAGCAAAGAGAGTCTTTGGTGCAAGAAGTTTTTAACAAAATAAGCATCGACGGAGATGCTCTGGTTACTGTTGAACCAAAGCCGGAATACGCTCCCTTGTTTGCAGAAATGCTGACGCACACCTTAAATGGTTATCGTGAGTTCGACTCTCCCCCGTCTCCACCAAACCATACAATTCTTCCCTCGGGCATTA
>JACNGQ010000147.1 GCA_014384025.1 Planctomycetota bacterium
ATAAATTCTACGAATTCTTACGTACGAATTTATAAGCAAATTATGCAAAACAAACCCAATTTCAGAAATGACAAAATGAATATAAATTCTTTTATAACAAGTAAATACAAGATTTTTTCCGCTGGCTCAGGCCAAAAAACAAAGCCAATTCAAACCCAATTTAACCCAAAACAAACCCAATTTAACCCAAAACAAACCCAAACAAACCCAATCAAAGCCAATAATCAATCATCATTAATCATTAATCATTTAAAAGGTCCAGAGTTGTCAACCGGAAAAAAGCTGGATATTTGGGACGATTTGGTCGATAAGCTTATCTCAGATTTAGGAAAAAATCTTTCTGATTTTATTTGACGTATGTCCTTAGTCGGTATATATTTCTGTTTTTCGAGGTTTTCAGTATTAATACACTTGTTTTTGGAGGTAAATCAATGGAGCAGAAAATCCAACTGAAAGAAAGTGATATTCCGCGGCAATGGTATAATCTGGCGGCGGATTTGCCGACCCCGATGCTGCCCCCTCTCGGCCCTGACGGCAATCCTGTTTCGCCGGATATGCTTGCCCCGGTATTTCCGATGAATCTGATTGAGCAGGAGGTCAGCGCAGAGCGGTGGATAGACATCCCGGAGGAGATTCTCAATATTCTTTACCGATGGCGCCCCGCACCTTTGAAAAGGGCAGTATATCTCGAGAAGTTTTTAGATACACCGGCGCGTATTTATTACAAAGACGAGAGCTACAGCCCGCCTGGCAGTCATAAGCCTAACACTGCTGTTGCGCAGGCTTGGTACAACAAGGAATTCGGCATCAAGAAATTAACGACCGAAACCGGTGCCGGCCAATGGGGAAGCGCCCTTGCTTTTGCCTGTCAGATAATCGGGCTCGAATGCAAGGTCTATATGGTACGAATAAGTTTCGACCAGAAGCCCTTCCGGAAGATTATGATGCAGGTCTGGGGCGCCAATTGCATTGCCAGCCCGAGTAATGAAACCAATGCAGGCAGGAAGATTCTTGCTGAGATGCCCGATACGCCGGGCAGCCTTGGAATAGCTATCAGCGAGGCAATTGAAGAGGCCGTAACCGACCCGTCCGGCAAGACCCGTTATTCTCTGGGCAGCGTGCTGAACCATGTCCTGCTCCATCAGACAATAATCGGCCTTGAGGCGAAGAAGCAGTTGCAGATGGCCGGGGAGAAAAAACCGGATATAGTTATAGGCTGTGCGGGCGGCGGCAGTAATTTCGCGGGCCTGTCTTTCCCGTTTGTTTCTGATAAGATAAACGGCGCCGACATTAAAATAATTCCGGTTGAGCCGACTGCCTGTCCTACTATGACGCGTGCGCCTTTTGCTTACGATTTTGGAGACACGGCCTGTACCACGCCCCTTTTGGCTATGTACACACTCGGGCACGCTTTTATACCGCCTCCGATTCACGCCGGAGGACTGCGGTATCATGGGATGGCACCGCTGGTTTGCCAGGCAATCGTAGAAGGTCTTTTGGAGCCGAGGGCGTATCATCAGATGGATTCATATAGTGCCGCTATGACGTGGGTTAAAACGGAGGGAGCTATCCCTGCGCCGGAAACCAGTCAGGCGCTTGCTGCCGTTATTGATGAAGCTAAGAAAGCAAAGGAAGAAGGCAAAGAGAAGGTCATTCTATTTAACTACAGCGGACATGGCCTGATGGATCTTTTGGGTTACGACGCTTTCCTGTCCGGGAAACTTGTCGATTACGAACTGCCGGAAGAAGAATTACAGAAGTACACCAAAGTTCTTGAAAATCTGCCGAAGGCTGAAATGAGGAAAAGCGGAAAATGGTAGTTCCGTTATGGGGTTTATGAATATAAGGTTGTATAAGGATTTTAATAAGTAATACTGAGTTTTTTCAAGGAGATTGTTATGAAGCAGAAAGTATTATTTGCAGCCATTGTTTTATTGGCGACGACTGCTCTGGTGCAGGCACAGGAAGATCTGCATGGATCGATCGATGTAACTTATCAGAGTAAGTATCTCTGGCGCGGCATCGATGTTTACGGGGACAAGAGCGCAATTCAACCGACGGTTATGCTGGACTTGTACGGCACCGGTTTTGGTGTCAGCCTGGAAGGCCACAGGGCCAACGCAAGCGGATTCGAAACCACCGAACGATGGGACACCACGTTGTTCTACAAAAATGCCCTTTTCATGGACGAATCTTATGCCATGCAGTATTTGGTTGGATGGAGGTATTTTTACTTCCCGGATGCGCCTCTGGATTTGCCCCCGGCGCTCTCTTCGGCATCAGGGGATGTCGATTTGCAGGAGATACACGCAGTTATGTCCTTCCCGAAGATTTTACCGGTGGAAGGTTTAGTCCCGACCTATGTTCTTGTCAAGCTCTGGCCTGCCGAAAGCGGTTCATTCGTTGGCAGCCAGAACATTGCAGGTCTCACCAATGGAACTGCTTCGGGCTTTGCCCATATCTTTATGCTCGACTATGGCTTACCGATAGAGGATTTGATACCGGATATGCCCGAGCAGGTCTTGAAGCTTCACTCGGAAGTCGTTTTCAACGATGGCGTTGACCCGAGGGGTATAGGTGTGGACCATGACTGGACAAATGCAGTCTTTGGTGTCTCAACAGATTTTAAGCTGGACGACAATGTCACTCTTACTCCGGGAGTTTATCACCAGGTAACAATGGATAAGACTATCAATCCTGATAAAGACGAAACCTGGTTTACGCTGGGTGTAAATTATAGTTTTTAAGATAGTCGGAGTTTTACATGGATGAAAAAAGGCCGGTTTTTTATAAGCCGGCCTTTTATATTCTTGCCTTGATGCCCCGAAGTTAAAAAAGCCAACGGTCGGATTCGAACCGACAACCCCTGGTTTACAAAACCAGAGCTCTACCATTGAGCTACGTTGGCATAAGCGATTACCGTAAAAATTATATATCGGCCGTAATTAGTTGTTGTATAAACATTTCTTTACTGCAATCGTTTTCGAATTATAGCCGAAAATTCACGCCTCATCAAGACCAAAAAACTCGCTAATCAAACAAATAAAGGTATATTCGCAGAACTTGACTTTACAACAGAATTTATTCAGAGGCTGTCTTATAAAATATCGAAAACAATCGTATAAATAAGAAAAATATTGTCATCTTGCATTGTAACAATTATCGTAACGGCATCGTAATGAAACATGTTGGTTTTTAAGGGCTAAAAAATTTCATGCTCACCGGAATTGATTACTTCGTGGTTATCTCATATCTGATAGGGATGCTTCTGCTGGGTTTGTATTTCAGGAAATTTGTCCATTCATCTACGGATTTTTTTCTCGGCGGCAGGATGCTTCCGTTCTGGGCCATCGGCATGTCGATTGTGGTCTCGGACATCGGGGCAATCGATTTTGTGGGCATTGCAGGCCAGTCGTATCGATATGGGATTTCGGTCGGTAATTTCGACTGGATCGGCTCGGTGCCTGCGATGCTTCTGGCGGCGTTTATCTTTATTCCCTGTTTCTGGAAGAGCAGGCTTTATACAATCCCCGAATATCTCGGCAGGCGTTACAACGATGGTGTTCGGACGATTGCATCGCTGACATGGATTGTGTTCTTTGCGTTCGATCTGGGTATTATTTTCTGGGCAAGTGCGGTGTTGCTCAAATCGCTAATGGGCTGGCCACATTGGGTTTCCATAATTGCCACGGCAACGGTGGTCGGTCTTTATACATTCTGCGGCGGTCTGACGGCGGTGATTATGACAGACGTTGTGCAGATGATTATTATGTTCGTAGGCGGCGGGGCGGTTGTGTTTTTAGGATTCTTTAAGGTGGGTGGATGGAGCGGCCTGGTCGAGAAAATATCGGCTATGGGGCCGGCGTATCAGGACCATTTTAATTTGATACTGCCTGTCGATACCAAGACGCCGTTTCCCTGGACAGGCATTCTGTTCGGGCTTACATTCGTGATGGCCAATGCCTATATGATCGGTAATCAGGCGATTGTTCAGCGTTGTTTTTCTGCAAAGAACGAATGGCACGCCAAAGCCAGTATGATTTTCGCCGCGTTTTTGAAGATGCTTATCCCAATCTTGGTTCTTTTTCCGGGATTGATTGCGATAGTTCTTCATCCGCAACTGGAAGACGGCGACCAGGCATTGCCTACATTGATTAGTACCCTGCTTCCGCCGGGACTGGGCGGGCTGATGTTTGCGGCCTTTCTGGCGGGATTAATGTCCAGTATAGATTCCGTGCTGAATTCAACGGCGACACTGTGGACAAAGGACATTTATGAAAAATTCATCCGCAAAGGCGCATCTGATAAGCATTATCTGATGGTCGGACGAGTTGCGACTATCGTGCTTTTAACTATCGGGGTGATTACATCTCCGGTAAGCGACCTGTTTCCGGGGATATATGTTGCTGTACAAACGTTTTTGTCGTTTTTCCAGGGGCCGATTTTTTCGATTCTTCTGTTAGGAATTTTCTGGCGCCGGACAACCCAGTGGGGCGGCTTGGCCGGTTTGGTTGGCGGTATGATGTCATCGGGGCTGATGTATTGGTTTAAAGAGTCGCTGTTTACAATTGAAGACCCGTTCTTATATGTGTCCTGGTGGTCGTTCGTTGCCGGCTTTAGTATCACAATAGTTGTCAGTCTTTTCACCCGGAGCCATCCGGTAAGCCGGTTATATGGTCTGGTTTACAGATTGAAGCAGCCACAGGCGGAAGGGACAGCGTAAGATGAAAACAATTTTGAATTTTGAGTGGTTGAAGTGGATCAGTGACGATGCCGCTAAAAATATTTTCCTCGTGTTATTCGTCCTGATAGGCATTTTGGTCTGGCTGCTTCCCAAAGATTATATCTACGAGGGCTTGGAAAATCCAAGGTGGTGGCATAATCTCAAGCTCTGGGCGACGGGAGTGCTGGCGATGATCTTCGTGACATACTTAATTTTTTGACAGGTTCTTTCGATGGATGAGCAAAACGAATTGGCCGACAAAGGCCGGACTGAAAACAGGATGGGACAGATTAACAGGGCCCTGGGACTTTTTATTTGTTTCTTTAGTGCTGTTGTGCTGGTGTCGATATTCCTGACCGAAACGTTTGTCGGCAAAATGACGAACCTGGTGGCCGGTCTGATTTTTGCTGTCATCGGGATAATCATGGTCGTGAAGTCAAAAGCCAAATCCTGAGATTCGTAACGGCTTACGATTTTACAGTTTATAACTTTACAACTTTCCCGATTCGGGCCGATTCATAAGCTGCATCCACAATCCGTAGAACTTCCTGACCTTGAGTCATACCTGAAAGAGGTTCGGTGCGATTTCGAACGCATTCTATAAAATGCTTCATCTGGCGGCTGTAAATTACCTGGTCGCAATGTTCCTTGCGTTCGGGCATATCAGGGACAATCTTTTCGACGTTATCGCCTTTTTTCTTTTCCCAGCAGGTCGGGAACAGGCTCGCGTATCCGAGCGTACCGAAAAGCTGAGTGCCGGCTTCGGGGCCGTCGGCGTGCGGATGCCACCAGCCGCTTTCAATTATAGAAACCGCCTCTGTGTCCCAGGTAATCATCACAATACCCGTGTCGTCCACATCATAATCACCGAACGATGTGCTGATTTTTGCATATACTTCTTTGGGCTGAGGGTCGCCTAATATGTATCGCACGGTATCGATGGCGTGAACTCCCATATCCGCAAGAGCGCCGCCGCCGGCAAGGTCCTTATCGATAAACCAGCCGGAAGGCCCCCAGTTAACATGAATGCCATATCCTTTTGTCTTGATGATTTCGCCCAGCTTTCCCGATTGTACGAGGTCACGAACATAATTTACCTCGGTATCGAACCGCCACATGTGACCGACCATAAGAATGCGGTTGTTTTTGCGTGCGAATTCAATCATTTCCTTGCCCTGCAACGCTGAAACGGCCATCGGCTTTTCAACAAAGACATCCATGCCGTTTTTCATAAATTCCAGGGCGTATGGAGCATGGTACTTATTCGGTGTAGCTATCACGGCGGCTTGAATATCATCCCGGCCGAGCAGACCGTTGATTTGGTCGGTAACTTCCCCAATACCGTATTTGCCTGCGAATTCGTCGGCCGCCGGGCCGTCCAGACTGCACAATGCCTGCACTTTAACATCAGCCAGTTCCGCAAGACCGCGGGCATGGTAATGGGCGATATATCCCGATCCGATTAACGCGACTCCTATTGTATCCAAGCGTTTTCCTTTTTTACTTACTTAAGCTCATCACAGTTTTCATATATCTTCTCGATGGCCTCTACAATGATATCCATATCTTTTTTGGAACTCATCAGGACATTGAAATGGAAACATGCGGATTCTTCTTCGTACACTCTTTGGCAAACCGGCAGATCGAACCGAGCGGGATTAATCTGCTCCCAATACTCTTCTGTGATGTGATGCCGCCAGGGCTTTGTTAATGGAGCGTACAGGGAACATTGATTCAGCGGCTTATAACATGCCTCAACAGCAAAGCCCAGCTCCTTTGTAAGGGCCTGGCGAAACAGCTCTATCGGCAAATCCTTAAACTCGTCCTTTTGGTATCTGAAGGTGAAGTTATAATATGCCTCGGCCGTCTCCCGTTCATCGCGCCGCATTGGTTTTATGCCCGGCAGCTCTGCAAGCATCGAATTGAGATATATTGCGTTTTCATCCCGAAGCTTGTTTTGTTCAGGGAGCCTTTTTAACGCTTCGATTAACATCACCGCCTGGAACTCTGTTATACGGTAGTTACCTGACTGTATGAAATTTCCTTCGTCGCCGTAAAAGCCGTCGGTTCTCTGGTCGTCCTGTTTCCCTTCGGGTCTTCGCCCGCAATTACGAAGTGCGTCGAGCTTTTCGTAAATTTCCGGGTCGCTGGTAGTAAGCGCACCGCCTTCACCGGCCGTCATTAGCTTGGAAAGTTGGAAACTGAAACTGCCGGCGTCGCCAATGCTGCCCGCCTTTTTGTCTTTCCATTGTCCGCCCTGCTTATGAGCGCAGTCTTCAATCACTCGAAGACCATGTTTCTTTGCGATTTCCATAATCGCGTCCATATCGGCGAAGCTGCCGTAAAGATGCACGGGGATAATGGCCTTCGTTCTCGGTGTGATGGCTTCTTCGATGCGCGTCTGGTCGATACACCAGGTATCTTCTGTGACATCAACAAGAATCGGCATGGCATTGATATCAAGTATAACGGCAGCCGTTGCCTGCCAGGTCAGCCCGGGAACGATTACTTCATCACCCCATCCGATACCGCATGCCTCTAATGCTAATTGTAATGTAACGGTTCCATTGGCGGCGCTGATAGCGTATTTAGAGCCGATAAACTCGGCGAAGGCCTTATTAAATTGCTGTTCTTTTGGGCCGTTGTATGACCAGTGCCCGCTTTCGAGAACTTCGATTAGCTGTTTTTTCTCTTCATCGCCCCAGACGGGCCACTTCGGCCAGGGATTCGATTCGATATCCCTTAACGGCTTTGCTCCGTTTATTGCCAGCTTACTCATAAACAATACCTTTCAAAACTCATCTCATCATTGAAACCTGTGAGGTATTCTATATAATGTCCTGACTAAAATGAAATGTTTTTTGGAATTGGATATGAGGACAGGCCCGGCCGATTTGTTTCGAACCTTTTTAACATCCTGGAAAATACAGTCCGGCGATCAGTTGTCGGCCTGCGGAGATAACATCTCCACGGCTGGTTTTGAAAGCGATACCTGGTACGAAGCCTGGGTGCCCTCAACCGTTCTCGCGAGTCTCGTTGACCAGGGGCAATACAAAGACCTTTATTTCGGAAAGAATCTGAACGACGTTCCCAGGGAACGTTTTGAACAGCCATGGTGGTACCGTAATGAATTTGTTGTCAAGGGCGATGATGCCCGGGCTGTGACACTCCTGGAGTTCGACGGCATAAACTATGCTGCGAATATCTGGCTGAACGGCCGGCAGGTTGCCGATACAAAACAGGTTTATGGGGCGTTTCGGCAGTTTTGGTTTAATGTTTCAGAGTTTGTTAAAAAAGGCGACAACGTTCTTGCAGTAGAAGTGGTTCCTCCCGGACCGGGTGATTTCTCAACTGGATTTGTTGATTGGAATCCGCCCGCTCCCGACCGCAATATGGGTATATTCCGTCCCGTCAAACTGCACCATTGTAAAAATATTTCCGTCGATAACCCATTCATACGGACGGATTTGGATACGGATAAGCTTGACAGTGCAGACCTTACTGTCAGTGCGGAATTGACCAACCATTCCAGCCAGTCTGTTACAGGAGTGCTGGTTGGCTCAATAGAGGCAATAAATTTTGAAACAAGTGTTACTCTGAGCGCCGGTGAACAAAAAACGATTACGTTTACCCCCGAGCACTATAAAGAACTGGTAATCAACCAGCCGCGTTTATGGTGGCCCAGCGAAATTGGCGAGCCGAACCTGTATAATCTTCGGCTTGAATTTGTCCTGGATGGTGAGATTTGTGATGAGTGTCAAACTGCTTTTGGAATCCGCCGGGTTGAAGATTACTTTAACGAACAGGGACATCGAGGCTATAAGGTCAACGGCAGGAAAGTTCTCATAAAGGCGGCCGGCTGGAGCGATGACATGCTCTTGTCCGACACGCCTGAAAAGCTCGAAGCCCAAATACGATATGTCAAACATATGAACCTAAACTGTATTCGCCTCGAAGGAATATGGGGCAAGGACCATACGCTGTATGACTTGTGCGACCGATACGGAATTCTTATGATGGTCGGCTGGAGCTGTCATTGGGAGCATGAACAATATCTTGGAAAACCGGTGGATGAGAGATTCGGCGGCATCGCAAGCCCGGAAGATATTGATTTGATGGCAAAAAGCTGGAATGACCAGGTTATATGGCTTAGGAATCACCCGAGTATTCTCGTATGGGCGATAGGCAGTGACAAGATTCCTCACCCGCTCCTGGAGTGCAGGTATATCGCAACTTTTGAAAAGTACGACCCGGGCAGGCCATACCTGGCCTCGACCGGCGGCGTCGGCAGCGAGCAGGCTATCATAGGAAGCGATGTCATAGTAAGTGACATAAGCGGTCCGACCGGTGTTAAAATGCTCGGCCCTTATGCATATACTCCGCCTTTGTACTGGTATGAAGATAAAAATCGGGGGGGAGCATACGGCTTCAATACCGAAACCGGCCCCGGAGCGCAGGTGCCTGTACTGGAAAGCCTGAAGAAAATGATTCCCGCCGGTCATCTCTGGCCAATTGATGAGTACTGGGATTTCCACTGCGGATTAAATGAGTTTTCAAATCTGGACCGATTCTGCGAGGCCCTTGAAAAACGCTATGGCCCGGCTGATAACATCGAGCAGTTTGCTTATAAAGCCCAGATAATGAATTATGAACTGGTTCGTCCCATGTTCGAGGCGTTTCGGGTTAATGAAGGAATTGCAACCGGCGTCGTACAATGGATGCTCAACGCCGCCTGGCCGAAGATGTACTGGCAGCTTTATGACTGGTACATGAATCCGAACGGTGCCTTTTACGGAACGAAAAAGGCGTGTGAACCTCTGCAATTAATATATAACTATTCAAGTCGAAGTGTATTTCTGGTAAATTCCGCTCGGAGCAGCAGTGAGAATCTTACCGCGGAAATAAGAATCTTCGACCTGCATTCGAATAAGATATTTCACAAAAAGCAAACATTATGCACCGGGCCGCAATCATCGAAAGAAATTTTTACATTACCTGATTTTCCCGGCATCACCGCGACATATTTTTTAGATATGCGAATTATCGAAAAAGACGGTACACAAATAGCTTCGAATTTCTACTGGCTCAGCACGAAATCGGATGTGCTTGATTACCAGGCAAAAGTCGATCCCTGGGAATATTATACGCCGAGTAAACAATACGCTGATTTTACATTATTGAATTCGCTTTCCCCGACAACTTTAACAATGCGCCGGGAAATACAAACGGATAACAACAGACTCACTATCGAGCTGGAGAATGTCGGCGAGAATATCGCCTTTGCCGTCAAACTTGATATCATTGATGATAAGACCGGCGAGGCTGTTGTTCCGGTATTCTGGCAGGACAATTACATTGCTCTGCTGCCGGATGAGCGAAGGACTATACATGCTGAATTCAATAAAAATGCTTCAAATATAAAACTCGACGTTCAGGGCTGGAATGCTGAAGTAAAGTAAATGGAAATTGTGACGGCATCGTTACCTTCGGACGGTGGTCTTGCTATAGATTAAGAATGCTGTGAAGCGCAGTTTGTTCAAAGGAGCTATTATGATTCACTATCGTATTCGGATTAGTATTATTCTGCTGCTGGGCTTGGTCTCGGCCTCCCCGGCGCAGCGTCAGATGGAAAACCTCACTCGTGGAATTGTCGCTGTCAAGCAGGCCGACGGCGGCGTTTATGTCGGCTGGCGATTGTTCGGGACCGACCCGGAGATAGTCACTTTCAATCTCTACCGCATCAGCGGAAGCGGCGAGCCGGTTAAAGTCAATGAAAGACCAATTGCTGGTGCCACGAACTATATTGATAGAGGGGCCGACACTAATCAGCCGCTCCGGTACTTTGTGCGGCCTGTGTTGAATGGAAAGGAGCTGGCGCCATCCAAGCCCGTGTCCCCCTGGGAAAATAATTATCTCGAAATACCGATAAAGCCCATCTCCGAATACCGGCCCGGCGATGCCTCGATTGCCGACCTGGACGGCGACGGCGAGTACGAAATTGTACTCCATCAAACATCGCGCCCCCGGGATAACTCATTTCCCGGCATCACCGGGACGCCAATCTTCGATGCTTATAAAATGGACGGCACGCTTATGTGGCGCATCAACTTAGGGATAAATATCCGTGATGGAGAGCACTATACCCAATTCATGGTATATGACCTGGACGGTGACGGCAGGGCTGAGATGGCTTGCAAGACCGCCGACGGCACAACGGATGGGACGGGGAAGGTCATCGGTGATAAGGACAAGGACTGGCGCACCATCAAAGAGGGCGACCGGACTCACGGCCGTATTCTCAACGGCCCGGAGTATTTCACAATATTCGACGGCCAAACCGGAAGGGCATTGAAAACCGTTGATTATATACCCAGCCGCTATCCGATTGACGGCTGGGGAGGTATCGGAGGAAACGGCGGCAACGATAGCTACGGAAATCGCTGCGATCGTTTTCTTGCGTGTGTTGCATATCTGGACGGCCAGCGACCGAGCGTGGTAATGTGCCGCGGCGTCTATGGCCGTATTGTCATGGCAGCATGGGACTGGCGCAATGGGCAATTGACCAGCCGCTGGGTCTTCGACTCGGGCAGCAGCTATCCGCCGTTTGAGGACGCTTCGCCTTACTCGGGGATGGGTGGTCACTCGCTGTCAGTGGCCGATGTGGACAATGACGGAAAGGATGAGATTGTATATCACTCTATGGTTGTCGATGATAATGGTAAGGGGCTTTATTCAACGGGCCTGCGACACGGTGACTCGATGCACATCAGCGATATGTATCCCGACCGTCCCGGCATGGAAGTTTTCACGATTCACGAAAACGAGAACGACACCGTTCGGTTCAAAACACCCGGTGCATCGATGCACGATGCGCGAACAGGCGAACTGCTTTGGACACAAAGCCCCGGCATCGACGTCGGCCGGGGCATGGCGGCTGACATTGACCCCCGGCATCGCGGCTATGAGGCATGGGGAGGCCCAGGAGGCCTCCGTGACTCACACGGTAACGAAATAGGTCCGAATCCTCGCTCGAACAGCTTTGTTATCTGGTGGGACGGTGACCCGCTGCGTGAGTTGCTCTCGCGTTCGGCTGTCAACAAATGGAATTGGAAAACAGGCACCGAAGAAACGCTCTTCGAGACCGCAGCTCGCGGCGGTACACGCGGCCCCAATATAATGGGCGATTTCATCGGTGACTGGCGGGAGGAACCGCCTGTGACCACCCCCGGCGGTAAAGCACTCCGGCTTTACACAACGACGATACCGACCGCACACCCCACCCATACATTAATTCACGACCCCCAATAACGGCTGGCCACAGCCTGGCGAAATTTGGGCTATAAAAAAACCCCCCACCCCGGCCTTTTCTCTCGTGACGGGGAGTGCGC